>CAZJYH010000020.1:309-11691 GCA_964549365.1 uncultured Alphaproteobacteria bacterium | reverse complement strand
ACACCGTGCGTGGGGCGCCGCTCCGAGTTCCAGACGGGGACGAAGTGCGCCCACGGGCCGTTCGATGCGTTCGTATCGTCGGATTTGTGCAAGCACATACATGCAAGATGGTCACTACATTGAATCAGGCTGGGCAGCGTTTTGTGTCGCACGGACCATCCCCAACGCCCAGACTCAATCAGCTTTCTCCCCGTTTCTCCAAGAGCCGTCGGCACCGACATCGTTGTTCGACAGAGCAGGAGACCGGGCCACGGGGCACCGACGCGGCACTCCGCACGATCGCTCCCGGAGCATCGACCTAATAGAGTGAAGATCAATAGATAGACAACAGGAACCTTCAACTTCAAGGAGAATCTGGCGATGAAGCGTACGTACGTACTGGCAGCGCTGATGGCCGTCTTCGCGGCATCATTCGCGTATGCCCAGATCCCGCAGACCATGAGCTACCAGGGGATGGTCAAGGACCAGACCGGACAGTTGCTCAGCGGAACGCACAATCTCACCTTCAAGATCTACGACCAGCCCGGCTCGACGACGCCGCTTTGGGAAGAGACGCACAACAACGAGCAGATCGTCGGTGGCATCTTCAATGTCATCCTCGGCGCGTCCCGTTCCACCGCGAACCCGTTGACGCTTGCCTTCGACAAGCCGTACTTCCTCGGCGTGACGATCGACGGCACGACCGAGCTTGCCCCCCGCGTAGCACTGGCTTCGTCGCCGTACGCGCTGAATGCGTACCGCGTGGCCGACTCCGCCGTGACGACGAACTCGATCCGCAACGGCGCGGTCACCGCCGGCAAGATCGCCGACGGCGCGGTCACCAGCTCGAAGATCCCGAACGGCACGGTCGTTCGTTCGATCAACGGCCTCCATGACAACGTCACGTTGAAGGCCGGCACGAACATCGCGCTGAACACCAACGGCGATACGATCACCATCAATGCCTCGGGCGGCTCCGGCGGCAATCAGGTGCGTCGTATCACCGTCGGCCCGGGCATGACGGCCTCCAGCGACACCGGCAACGTGCTGATCCAGATCGGCACCGAGTCCATCACGAACACGATGCTCGGCTACCACTCGGTGACCGAGTCGAAGATCGAGGACAACTCGATCATCACGCGCACGATCGCCGACGGCGCGGTCACGCTCCCGAAGTTGAACGTGGCTGGCGCACAGGTCGGCATGGCGATCTCCTACTTCGGCGGCGGCGTCGCCCGCTGGGATTATCCGTGGGCCAGCCAGCTGGTGGTGCCGTTCTTCCAGACGGCATCGACCGCCCCCTGCATGGTGGCGTTCCAGCAGACCGGAACCGGACAGGTCATGTGCCTGACGACCGCCAATGCCGCCAACTCGAGCAACTCGCTCGAAGTGACGACGAACGGCTCCGGCTCGGCGATCCGCGCCTGGCGCTCCTCGACGACCGGCACCGCGGCAGGCATTCGTGGTGAGACGCAGTCGCAGGACGCCAACGCATCGGCCATCCTTGGTTTGGTGACCTCCACCACGCCGGGCGGCTTCTCCGCCGCCGTTCGCGGCACGAACAACGGCACCGGCGGCCTCGGCATCGGTGTGGTCGGTACGCAGGCCGGCTCCGGCTGGGGCGTCTATGGTACCACCCCGTCGGGCATCGGCGTCTACGGTCTGAGCACCTCGGGCTTCGGTCTCTACGGCCAGAGCACCTCGGGCGTGTCGGTGTACGGCATCCAGCCGTCGAACGGCACCAACTCCGCCGGTTACTTCCAGAACACGAACCCGGCCAACTCCGCGGCTGCCCTCCTCGGCACCACGAACGGCGCGGGCCCGGCGGTCTCCGGTACGCAGAGCGGAACGGCGGAGGCCGGCCTCTTCTCGATCTCGAACGTCGGCAACACGGCGCACGCGGTGAACGCGTCGACGAACGGTTCCGGTAACGGCGTCAACTCGACGACCACCGGCACGGGCTCGGCCGGCGTCTTCACGATCAACAACGCCGCCAACTCGAACACGGCTCTGCAGGGTCTTACCAACGGCACCGGCCGTGCGGGTCTCGTGCAGATCACGAACGCGGCCAGCACCGCCAACGCACTCGACGTGATGACCAACGGCACGGGCCGTGCGGTCCTCGGCCGTCGCGGCATCGGCAGCGGCGTCAACCTCGGCCAGACCGAGGCGGTGCGCGGCGACAACACGGACGGCCCCGGCGTTGCCGGTACGGCCAACACCGCGGTCGGCGTCTACGGCACGAGCGTCACCACGCACGGCATCTGGGGCGTGGCGGTTGTCGCCAACGCCGCGGGCGTCGAGGGACGCAACGACGTGGTCAACGGATTCGGCGTCGAGGGCGTGAGCCTCGGCGGCGGCATCGGCGTGCACGGCACCAGCCAGACCGGCAATGCTTCGCAGTTCGACATCACCAACGCGGCGAGCACGGCGGACGCCGTTCGCGCCTCGCAGGCCGGTCTCGGCCGTGGTGTCTATGCGCTGATCAACAACACGTCGAACATCGTGGCGGCGGTTCGCGGCGAGACCAACGGCGGCGGCTACGGCGTCTTCGGCCAGGCCACCGGCAACGGCAACGCCGGCTTCTTCCAGATCTCCAACCCGGCGAGCACCTCGTCGGTGATGAACGTGACGACCAACGGCATCGGCTCCGGCGTCACGGTGCAGCTGACGAACGCCTCGAACGGCGCTCGCGGCATCGATGTGCTCCAGGCCGGTGTCGGACCGGGCGTGTTCGCGACCTCCGCCGGCGGCAACGCCGTCTGGGGTATCACGAGCTCGATCTCGGCCGCCGGTGTGATCGGCGACAACACCTTCGGTGAGGCGGTCGTCGGCCGCAACCGCGGCGGCAACGGCGTCGGCGCGGTGGTGGGTCGTAACGACTCCTCGGGCTACGGTGTCCGCGGCTTCAACACGAAGGACGGTATCGGCGTGCTCGGCCAGGCCGGCATCTCCGGCGGCACGGGCGTCGGCGGTCGTTTCGAGAACGTGAACGCCGCCAACGGCAACGACGCTCTCCAGGCGGCCACGAACGGCACCGGCTGGGCGGGCAACTTCACGAACGCGAACAACAGCTCGGCAACGCGCGGCGTTCGCATCTCGGTGACGGCCGGCCAGGGCGGCAACGCACTGACGATCGCCAACGGAACGGTCGCGATGTCGTACCAGCACCCGTACGCGAGCAACACGGTGATCGACGACGCCACGCTGGTGGTGACGACGGCCGGCAACGTGACGATCCCGACCGGCCCGCCGCTGGTCGACGGCGCGCACGTCTGGGTGGTGAACAACGCCGGCGCGGTGATCACGGTCACCAACACGACGGCTGGCGCGTTCAACATCAACCCGGGTCGCGCGGTTGAGCTGCTCTTCGTCTCGACGGTGAGCGGCGCCAACTGGATTCCGGTGCAGCCGTAATCGCGAAAACAGATTCCGGTCAGCTTCCCGGCCGGTACGGCCGGGAAGCGCCGATCGGAATTTGGAGTGTGGTTGGATGAACGGGAATCCGTATGTTTGCCGGTGGTCTCCACGCTCCCCAATGAGCCCTGACGCTCATTCCTTCAGATTTATCGATCGCATAGGAGCAATAGATATGAAGCATCTTTTCATTGGCTGCGCCTTGGCAGTCGCCGCGTTGCTCGCAGCGCCGGCCGCCAACGCTCAGGTGACGCTTGTCAAGAGCGTCGTCGCCAACGGCGGCGGCCCGATGACCAGCAGCACCTACACGCTCAACGGCACGGTCGGCCAGCCCGCCATCGGCCTTGTCACGAACACCACGTACACGCACGGCATCGGCTTCTGGTACCCGACCGATAACGTCGGCGGCGTCGAGGACGACGCAACCACCGGATACGCATCCGGCGGCAATGTGTTGTACCAGAACTTCCCGAACCCGTTCAGCACGACCACCATGATCCGCTTCACGCTCGCGCAGCGCTCGGCGGTGGTGGTGAAGGTGTTCAACATGCCGGGCCAGGAAGTGGCGGTGGTTGCCGACGGCACGTTCGAGGCCGGCGAGCATCGCGTGGAGTTGTCGAAGCCGCTGCCGAGCGGCACGTACTTCTACCAGCTGCAGGCGGGCACCACGGTGCTGCGTCGCCAGATGGTCGTCGCGAAGTAAGCAGATCCCCAACGGCGCGGGCCGAGAGGATCACCGATACGGAAAGGCCGTGCATCGATATGATGCACGGCCTTTCGCTTTTCACCCGAAACATCGGCTCGATGGCGGCCGGCATGCGCCGCCCGGCGTATCTACGCCAGCAATGCCTCCGCGATTCCCCGAGCGAACTCCGCGGTTGCCGCCGTCGGATCGGCCGCGCCGGCAACCGCGCCGATCACGGCCACGCCGAACGCACCGGCACGCAGCAGCGGCACGACATCCGCCGGGCCGATCCCCGCGATCGCCACCACCGGTATCGCGGCGCCTTGGGCGACGGCGGCAACGCCTTCGAGCCCGAGCGGCGCGTGCCCCACATCCTTCGTCATCGTCGTGAACACGGGGCCGAGCCCAACGTAATCCGCGCCGTCGCGAGCAGCCTCGGCGAGCTGCGCCGCGTTTCGCACCGTCCCCCCCACCACGAAGCGCGCCCCCAGCACGCGCCGCGCCGCCGCAAGCGGCATGTCCTCACGCCCAAGGTGCACACCGTCGGCCCCGATCGCCAGGCACACGTCCAGGCGATCGTTCACCACGAAGAGCACATTCGCGGCTCGGCACACATCACGAACGTCGGCCGCCTCGGCGATCATCCGGCGCACATCGCCGCACTTGGATCGGTACTGTATCGTGTCGGCTCCGCCGCGCACGGCAAGCAACGCCAGCTCCGCGTGGGAGCACCGATCCTGCACCGTCGTGTCGGTGATCACGTGCAGCCGCCCGATCGCCATCATGGTTTTCCTCCAAGCGTTTCCAGTGCCTCGCCGTCCAGTCGAAACACCGTCCATTCCTCCATCGGCACGGCCCCCAGCCCTCGATAGAAGCCGATCGCCGGCGCGTTCCAATCCAGGACGCTCCATTCCATCCGACCGCATCCCCGTTGAACGGCAATGCGCGCCAGGTGCCGAAGCAGAGCGCGCCCGACGCCCATGCCACGCTTGTCCGGGCTCACGAACAGATCCTCAAGATAGAGGCCGGGACGTCCGACAAACGTGGAGAAGTTGTGGAAGAAGAGCGCGAAACCGGCCGGCTCGCCGGCATGTTCGGCAATGACGACCTCGGCGAACGGATGCGCGCCGAAGAGCGCGCCGGCAAGCGTTTCCGGCGTGGCTGCCACGGCGTGCGCCAGACGTTCATACTCCGCCAGCTCGGTGATGAATCGGAAGATCAGCGGCGCATCGGCAGCGACGGCCGGGCGAATCGAGATGTCGGTATCGGTCATTGCTCCCTCGGATCGGTGGACGTTCCCGCCTCGCCGCGCTCCTCGTACATCAACGAGCGCCAGCGATGCATCAGCGGACCGTGTCCGCTCCCGATGCCGGGGGCGTGGGCGATCGCCTGGAAGACGTAGCTCTTGGCGCGGCGCACGGCATCGTACAGCGTGCCGCCGCCGGCCAGGTTGGCGGCGATGGCGGCGGAGAGCGTGCAGCCCGTGCCGTGCGTGTGCGGGGTGTCGATGTGAGCAGCCGGAAAGAGCGCGACATCCTTCCCCTGCATCAGCAGATCCGCGGCCTGCATCCCATCGAGCCCATCGATGGCCGAGAGGATGTGCCCACCCTTGATGAGCACGGCATAGGTGCCGAGCGCGCGGATGGCATGCGCGGCGGTTCGCATCGCGTCGAGATCCTTCACCTGCAACCCGCTCAGCAGCGCGGCCTCGGCGGCGTTCGGCGTCACGAGTGTGGCGAGCGGGAACAGATCCTCGATGAGCGCCGCGACGGCATCCTCCGGCAGCAGCCGGTGGCCGCTGGTGGAGAGCATCACCGGATCCAGGACGATCGGGACGGCGCGGGCGCGCTCGCGCAGCGCGGCGGCAACCGCGCGCGCCACCGGCTCGGAGGAGAGCATGCCGATCTTCACGGCGGCCACGTCGAAATCATCGAACACGGAGACGATCTGAGCACGCACGATCTCGGGGGGAAGATCGTGCACGGCCTGCACGCCGGTGGTGTTCTGCGCGGTGATGCCGGTGATCGCGGTGACACCGAACACCCCGTGCGCCTCGAACGTCTTCAGATCGGCCTGAATGCCCGCGCCGCCGCCGGAATCCGAGCCCGCAATCGTGAGCACAACTTTCATCGACATCTCGTTGGTAGAGGATTCGATACACGACCGTTCGGTGACGGATCAGCCGGCCGGGAATTTCGCGCGCAGCAGCTCCGCGACGCTTTCGAGCGCATCTCGTGCCGGACTTTCCCAGAGCGAGTGCGCAGCAACGCCCGCCGCGCCGACGTCGAGCGCGGCGGACGCGTTCGACGCGGAGATGCCACCGAGCGCGAACACCGGAAGGCGCACGGCGTCGATGACGGCACGAAGCCCCTGCACGCCGATGCCGGGATGGCGCGGCTTCGAGGGGGTTGGGAAGATCGGACTCGCGATCAGATACGAGGCGCCGAGCGCGGCGGCGCGCACGGCCTGATGTGCATCGTGCACCGACGCGCCGAACTGGTGAAGGCCGGCCTCGGCGCCCACGAGCGGCGGCACGGCCCCTGCCTCGACCTGCGCGGATGTGAGATGCACGAATCGAATCCCGGGAACCACCACGCCGTTCGCGATGGGCCGCACGTTCGCCGCGAGCGGCTCGGCACCCAAACCGGCGGCGACGGCCTCGGCGAGCGAGCGCACAACGGTGGGCCGATGGCCCGGGTCACGCAGCATCAACCCGACCGGCAGCGCCGCTCCTGCGGCCCATCGTGCGGCGTCGATCGCCCGCGCGGCATCGTGCACGATGGCGATCAGACGAAAGGGTGGTGAGAGCATGCGTTCAAAGTGACAAGTGCCGGGTTCAGAATGCCGAGTGCCAAGTTCAGAGTGACAAATGCGGGTTCAGCGTTATGCGTATCGGACGAATTGCCAAGGTCAAAGCGCAAAGAGAGAGAGCATGCACGTGCCAAGTTCCAAGAACTAAACACCAAGGACTAAGCCCCAGGAACGAACCACATGTAGCTGTATACTCGCGAAGTATACGATGCCTGTCACACACAGAACCCCATCACCCATCACCCATAACCCTATCATCCCGCAGGCCGATCTTCCCCTCCTCGGGTGACGACGCGGTTGCGTAGAGCCGCGTGGGGATGCGGCCGGCACGATACGCGGCGCGTCCGCCCTCAACGGCCAGCCGCATCGCGCGCGCCATCTCCACCGGATGGTGGGCGCCGGCGACGGCGGTGTTCAGCAGCACACCGTCGGCCCCCAGCTCCATCGCGCGCGCGGCATCGGAGGCGGTGCCGATGCCGGCATCGATGATCATCGGGATCGAAATGCGCTCGCGGATGATCTGAAGATTGTACGGATTGCGGATCCCCATGCCGGAGCCGATCGGCGCGGCCAGCGGCATCACCGCCGCGCAGCCCATGTCCTGCAGCTTCAGACAGGTGATCAGATCGTCGTTGCAGTAGGGCAGCACCTGGAAGCCGAGCTTCACCAGCTCGTTGCACGCCTTCAACAAAGCCTCCACGTCCGGCAGCAGCGTGTCGTCGTCGCCGATCACCTCCACCTTCACCATATCGGTACCGAGCGCCTCGCGCGCGAGCTGCGCCGTCAGCACCGCCTCCTTCGCGGTGTAACATCCGGCGGTGTTGGGCAGGAGATCGAAACGCTCGCGATCGATGTGGTTCAGGATCGAGCCGGAGGCAGGGTCGGCAAGATTGAGCCTCCTGATCGAAACGGTCACAAGCTCGGCGCCGCCCGCGGCCAGCGCGTCGAGCATGATGCGCGGGCTCGGGTAACGACTCGTCCCGAGCAGAAGGCGTGATCGATACGTCCTCCCCGCAAGTTGAAACGGATCGGCGGTCGTGTCGATGATCATATCCTCTGTTGTCGGCATAGCGCGGTTCTCGAGTATGCGGTTGTCGGTTCCATCATCCCCCCTGCATCGCGGTGATGACCTCCACGCGATCGCCGTCGCGCAGCAGATGCCGCCCCCATTCCGCGCGCGGCACCAGAGCGTCGTTCACCGCAACCGCAACACCGTTCACGGCCCCATCGATCCCGCGGGTGGCCAGCAGCTCGACGATGTTGCATTCATCAACCACGATCGGTTGCCCGTTCAGTATGAGGTTCATACACACGTTCCGGAGAGAAGGTTGTCAGCCAGCGCGACCGCTCGCCGCGCAGAAGCCAGGCGGCCAGCAGGTCGGCAACAAAGGGGGCCAGCAGAATGCCGTGCCGATAATACCCGAGCGCCACCGCGATCCCCTCGACCCCCGACGGGCCAAGCAGCGGCGCGTTGTCGATCGAGGCGGGACGGAACCCGACCATGGTCTCGGCGATCGGAAGCTCGTAGATGCCGGGGACACATTCCCACGCAGCGCGCAGCAGCTCGAAGATCTCTCCCGCGGTGACGGCGGCATCGAAGCCGCGATCCTCGCTGCTCGCACCGAGCACCACGGCGCCGTTCGATTTCGGAACCAGGTACATGTCGGGCGTGCGCACCACGTGTTCGAGCAGCGGCGTACGCGACTGATCGAGGCGCATGATCTGCCCCTTCACCGGCCGCATCGCATCGGCAAGCGCGGGCGCCACGGGCCGAAGGAGGCCCGCATCGGCGCCGGTGGCCAGCACGATGGTGCCGGCGCACACGACGGTCTCCCCCGCGCGGAACGACGGACCCGGCTCGATCGTCCCCTCGCCGAGGTTCTCGAGGAGCAGCACGTTCGGATGGGCCGCGCACCAGGAGTACAACGCCTCCAGCAGCAGGCGATTGTCCACCTGGTGATCGTGTCGCGAGAAGATCCCCCCGGGAATTCCCGGCGCAAGGCACGGCTCGATCCCCCGGCACTCGTAGCCGTTCAGCCACTCCACCGGCAGCCCGAGCCGACGCTGCTCCTCGAACTGGTGGCGCACCTGTTCGGCATCGTCGCGGTCGACGCCGACGATCAGGGTGCCGTGGGCACGGTAATCCACCGAGCGGCCGGTCTCACGCTGCAGGGCCTCGACGAATTCGGGATAGAAGCGGAGCGCCTCGTAGCTGAACGCGGCAAGCTCGCGCTCCTCGACCCGCGCTTCGACGAGCGGCGCAAGCATGCCGGCCGCGGCCCATCCGGCTCCGCGCGCAATCGGCCCACGATCGGCCACGGCAACGCTCGCGCCGGCGGCGGCAAGCGCCCGCGCAAGCGTGCAGCCGGCGATTCCGCCCCCCACGATACAGATGTCGACGGTACACTCCATACGGGCGTAACAATTCGGGCCATCGTGCATATGTCCACGTGCGCGGCCCTGATCGGCGTTGAGGAGATCCGTTGAGGCGGGTGGCGTGAGGGATGTCGGCAGATGAGCGCAGGTTGCGCCCGGCCGTCCGTGTTCCCTCCGCCGGCATTACCCGGATCAGGTCTTTAGAGTATGATCTCAGCCCTCGTTCATCACCGATGGGCACCTCCAACGGACGGACAAATATAGCGCGCCGGACGACGCGGACCACCAGCCGCATCGAGCCCGGCCATATATCGCGGCGGCGCGGAGCGCATCGCTCGAAATTTGCGCAAGCATTTGATCGAGAAAGCCCGCATCTTTCAATCGAACATCACGATGCGTATGGTGGCCCATCCCCTCCATCGATACGTGTCCTCCGGTTCGGCTATCCATGAGCAGATCAAACGCCATACTGCTGTCGGCGCTCGCCGCATTGTTTGCAGCCCATTCGCTTCCGGCGCAGCCGACGGTTCCGGATGCGCTCCCGGGAAGAATCATCGTGAAGGTGGCGGCGGCCGTGCCCACCCCCATCGCGTTCGCGACGACGGCTCTGGCGCCGGCCGCCGACCGTTTCATGATCACCGGCATCTCGTCGTGGCTCGACACGGCGCTGCTTCGCCCCGGATTCATCACCCCGCTCCATAAGTCAACGGCCGCCCCGGCACGCTTCGCCTCGCTCGGCCGGATCCTGATCGTGACATACCGCAGCGCGGAATCTCCGGCCTTCGTGGCCGCGACGATCGCCGGACTGCCGGGCGTGGAGTATGCCGAGCCGGTCTACCGACGCAGCCTGAGTTATGCGCCGAACGATCCGTACATCGATCGGCAGTGGTATCTCAAAACGATCGGCGCCGAGCGAGCATGGGACATTCAGCGCGGCGCCCCCTCGATGTTGATCGCGATCGAGGATACCGGCATCGACCCGCTGCATCCGGAACTGGCGGGCGCGCTGTATCACAACCCCGGCGAGAACGGGCGCGACGGATCCGGGCGCGACCGGCGCACCAACGGTCTGGACGACGACCAGAACGGCCTGGTGGACGACTGGTCCGGGTACGATTTCGGCGGCTTCGACGGATACACGCCCGACAACGACCCGGCGCCGCTCTACTGGCATGGGACCCACGTTGCGGGGATCGCGGCGGCGATCGGCGACAACGGCGTGGGCATCGCGGGTGTTGCCCACGGTGCACGGCTGCTGTCGGTGAAGATCACAAACGACGCATCGTCCGGCGATCCGACGATCACCAAGGGGCCCGACGGCATCCTCTACGCGGCTCGAATGGGAGCGCGGATCATCAACTGCAGCTGGGGTGGGCCGGGCTTCTCGCGATCGGAACAGGAGTTGATCGACACGGTGACGGCGATGGGCAGCCTCGTGGTGGCCGCGGCCGGCAACAACGGCGCCCGCATCACCTCCTATCCCGCCTCCTATCGCCATGTGCTGTCGGTGGCTTCGCTGGAGCAGGGGGACCGCCGTTCCACGTTCAGCAACTTCAACGAGTTCGTCGGCATCGCCGCGCCGGGCGACGGCATCTTCTCCACCGAGCCGGTCTATGCCGGGAGCTATCGCTCGGCCAACGGGACGTCGATGGCATCACCGATCGTGGCCGGAGCGGCCGCGCTTGTCGCGCTGAAGTATCCGGATCTGACGCCGGAGCAGATCGCGGCGGTGCTGCGCGCGACAGCGGACGACATCGACGCCATGAACCCGGACTTCGCCTACCTGCTCGGCAACGGACGGTTGAACCTGGAGCGCGCCCTGGCGCTGGGCCCGAGCGCCGTTGCGGTCAACGTGATCGGGATCGACGCAATTCAGGAGCGCCCCGACAACGTGTTGGAACCGGACGAGGAGGTTGAGATCCGCGTGACCCTCCACAACGTTCTGGCACCGGTGGAGCACCTGCGCGTACAACTGATCGTGGAGAACGGAACCGTCCCGGTGGAGATTCCCGAAGAGGAATTCGGTGCGATCGCCGGCGGCGAGATCCGTACCAGCAGCGCGGGAGCGTTCCGCTTCCGCGCAAAAAAACCGCCGCCGCGCCCGGAGGGCGGGT
>CAZJYH010000020.1:0-299 GCA_964549365.1 uncultured Alphaproteobacteria bacterium | reverse complement strand
CGCGCCGCTTCCGTTGGATTACCGTCTGCAGCTGCGCCTCGTCATCGCCGAGGGGGCAACGAAGCTGGCCGTGCGGAGCTTCGAGCTGACGGTGAACCCGAACTACGGAACCACCGCATTCAATCGCACGGCGGTCACCTTCATGGGAAACGGACGCATAGCGTTCAACGACTTCCCGTTCAACTCGCAGGGGGCTGGGTTCCGGCTGGACTCGTCGAACAACATGCTCGCCGAAGGGGGCGTGTTGATCGGCGTCGACGCGGATCCGAAGGTGCGCTTCGCGCGTCTGGTCGCGCGCA
>CAZJYH010000019.1:18287-18588 GCA_964549365.1 uncultured Alphaproteobacteria bacterium | reverse complement strand
CGAGCCGGGCGCAAGCGACGTCTTCACCCACGGCTTCGCGGTGAGTCCGCGCTGGGTGGCCTTGTGCGCCAGCAGGCCGGCGGCGATCATCACCGACGGGTTCGAGGTGTTGGTGCAGCTGGTGATGGCGGCGATCACCACGGAGCCATGATGCAGCATGCACTCCACCCCCCCCATCACGAAGTGCACCGCCGACGGGTCGGTGGCGAAGTCGTGCGCCGTCGTGTGCCCCCCTTCATTTTCCCACGAGCCTTCGGCGCGCGTGGCCGGAGGGGCGCCTCCGGTGATCTGGTCCATCGCC
>CAZJYH010000019.1:3281-18277 GCA_964549365.1 uncultured Alphaproteobacteria bacterium | reverse complement strand
CCTGCGGACGCTTCGGGCCGGCGATGCTCGGCAGCACGGTGCCGAGATCGAGCTCCAGGTATTCCGAATACTCCGCCTCGGGCGCGTCCGGCGTATGGAACAATCCCTGCTCCTTCATGTACGCTTCGACGAGCGCGACCTGCTCGTCGGTGCGCCCGGTGAAGCGGAGATATCGGAGCGTTTCGTCGTCCACCGGGAAGATGCCGCAGGTGGCGCCGTACTCGGGCGCCATGTTGGCGATCGTGGCACGGTCGGCGAGCGGAAGCCCCGCAAGCCCTGGGCCGTAGTACTCCACGAACTTCCCGACCACGCCGTGGCTCCGCAGCATCTGCGTCACCACGAGCACCAGGTCGGTGGCGGTCGCGCCCTCGGCGAGCTTCCCGGTCAGCTTGAAGCCGACCACCTGCGGGATGAGCATCGACACCGGCTGGCCCAGCATCGCCGCCTCCGCTTCGATCCCCCCCACGCCCCAGCCGAGCACGCCCACGCCGTTGATCATCGTCGTGTGCGAGTCCGTCCCGACCACCGTGTCGGGGTAGGCGACCGTGTCATCACCGCGATCGGCGGCGAACACCACGCGGGCCAGATACTCCAGATTGACCTGGTGCACGATGCCGGTCTCCGGCGGTACTACCTTGAAATTCTCGAACGCCTTCTGCCCCCAGCGAAGGAACTGATAGCGCTCGCGGTTGCGCTCGTACTCCAGGCGCGTGTTCGTCTCGAACGCCACGTTGCTGCCGAACGCGTCCACCTGCACCGAGTGGTCGATCACCAGCTCGGCCGGCTGCAACGGGTTGATCAGCGCCGGATCGCCCCCCATGCGCGCCATTGCGTCGCGCATCGCCGCGAGGTCCACCACGGCGGGGACGCCGGTGAAATCCTGCAGCAGCACGCGCGCCGGCGTGAACGCGATCTCCTTGCTCGGATCGGCCGCCGGATCCCAGTTCGCCAACGCCCGGATGTCGTCCGCCGTCACCGACAGATTGTCCTCGGTGCGCAGCAGGTTTTCCAGAAGAATGCGGAGGGAATACGGCAGGCGATGAAGGTTGACGCCGAGGGGGGTAAGAGCATCGAGGCGGTAGATCGTATAGGTGCGTCCACCGACGCCGAGCAGCGCGCGGGCGTTGAAGCTGTTGAGCATGTCAGGTCCTTGTATGTTCGGTGAAGTGTCGTCGCTGCGAAATGAACCGGGCAGCCCAGGGGAATCGTAGCGAATGCCGATGCTTTCTCGCTACGCCGCAACGAATTCCGGGTTGCGGCGCGCACATCTGTACACAAATACGGATCGGCCGGGCTCGAAAACGAAGACCCGCAACTTCGTGAATCACGCGCAGTGGTGCAACGCTTCAACCGTATGAAACCGTGCCGACGATTCGACCGCGTCCCCTTCTAGCGCCCGGCGGCGAAGCGGCCCAGAGCAAGCTGAATGCCCAGGATCGTGCTGGCGGTGCGCGTTCGGACGTACGTCGATCCGGTGATGACGTGTTCGACGTCGACCTGCGCGAAGATCTGGGCGTATGGAGGCCCGTAGCGGACCATGCTGGAGATGTGGATGGATGCGGCCTGCTCTCGGCTGACGGTGGTGCCTACCCGGTAGTTGTAGAAGTCCAGATACGAGAACCGTACTCCAAAGCCGCCCTCGATGATCGCGCCCGGCAGAAAAGCCGGCCCTGCGCTCCCACCCAACCCGTAGTTCATCTGAGCGAAGTACTTTCGATACGAGGCCTCCATACTCGACGGCGGCGACTGCGAACCGAGCAGATTGAGGTCGACGAGTGTATCACGACCGTATCCGCTCCCGTAGCCGGCGAACGCCTTGAGACGATAGCGCAGGCCGAGCTGCGCGTACCAGCCGGCGCCAACCTCCCAACTGTGGCTTCGTGGGGATTCGGATTCCTTGTGTTGCTTCTCCGCGGTCCCGCAGACGAGCACATTGCCGAGCGGCGACACCGCGGCGCGTGCGCCCATCCCATCCGGCATGATGAAGCCGGCCGCCTGAACTTCTCCCGGCGTCGACATCAGCGGTACCGGTGTGGTCCCCGGAAAATACACGTTACTACATCCCGCCAAGATCGCCGCCAGCCCGAGCGCGGCAATTCTTCCGGCGATGTGCGCCGGTCGGAGGATGCGCCCGGTGATGCCGCTCCGTGCCGGACCGCCCACCGTGAGGTGTCCGTTTATCGTGGCTCGATACGGATGTCGTGTGTGCTGCGATTGCATATGATGTCTCCATGGACGCGTCGGCCCGCTCACATGACACGCGCGGCGCGTAAGGCTAACATTCCCGGACGTCGCCCACGGCCGACTTCCACCCTGGAACGGCCCGAGGGTGTACAGGGACGTTGTGTTCAGGGACGTTGTCGGAAACGTATGAATTGATAAACTCATGCTCTATCTTTCGGGCGTCGTGACGGATGAACATGGAAGACGGGCACCGTCCTGCACGGCGCCTCACCGATACGAAGGGTATCGGCCGCGAGCATGTTCATAGCCGTCGAAAAACAGATACCACCCCCTCGGTACTCGCATCGTTGCCCCCGGTTCGCGTATATTCATGGACTTTTTTGCGCAACAGCGGCACAGGAATATCAGAAGGAGATCTCATGTCCGAAGCGGTCACGCCCCGCAGCCAGGACTATTCAGCCTGGTACCTCGAAGTGATTCAACGAGCAAAACTGGTCGATTACGGTCCGGTGAAGGGGACCATGGTGATCCGACCATACGGCTATGCGCTGTGGGAGAACGTGCGCGAGCAGCTCGACGCGCGCTTCAAGGCAACCGGGCATGAGAATGCATACTTCCCGATGTTGATCCCCTACTCCTTCATTCAGAAGGAGGCCGAGCATGTCGAGGGCTTCTCCCCCGAGCTCGCCATGGTAACCCATGCCGGCGGCAAGAAGCTGGAGGAGCCGTTGGTGGTGCGTCCCACATCGGAGACGATCATCAATCACATGTACGCGCTCTGGATCAAGTCCTACCGCGATCTGCCGGTGTTGATCAACCAGTGGTGCAATGTGGTGCGCTGGGAGCTGCGCACGCGTCCGTTTCTGCGCACGTCCGAATTCCTCTGGCAGGAAGGGCACACCGCCCACGCGACGGCCGAGGAGGCGGAGGAGGAGACGGTGCGCATGCTGGGAGTGTACACGGATTTCGCGATCAACGAGGCCGCCATCCCGGTGATACCGGGGCGCAAGTCCAACATCGAGAAGTTCGCCGGCGCTGTTCGCTCCTACACGATCGAGGCGATGATGGGCGACGGCAAGGCGCTGCAATCCGGAACCAGCCATAACCTGGGACAGAATTTCGCGCGCGCCTTCGAGACCCGATTCCAGAACGAGAAGGGGGAGGTGGAGTACGTGTGGCAGACGTCGTGGGGCGTCAGCACGCGCATGGTGGGGGGGGTGATCATGACCCACGGCGACGACAAGGGCCTCGTGCTGCCGCCGCGGCTGGCCCCCACGCAGGTCGTGATCGTCCCTATCTGGAACAAGGAGGAGGACAAGCCCGCCGTGCGTGAGATGGTGGCGCGGGTGGAGGCGATCCTTCGCGACGCCGGGATTCGCGTGAAGGCGGACTTGAGCGAGCAGGAGACCGCCGGCTGGAAGTTCAACGAATGGGAGATGCGCGGCGTGCCGTTGCGCATCGAGATCGGCCCGAAGGATGTGGCGAAGGATGCCGTGGTGTTCGCGCGCCGCGACGTGCCCGGCAAGGAAGGGAAGCAGTTCGGCATCCCGACCGCCGAGGTGGGCGTGCAGGCCCGGGCGTGGCTCGACGACATCCAGGCCGCGCTGCTGCGCCGTGCCACCGAGTTCCGCGACGGCAACATCGTGGACGTCACCACGCCGGAGCAATTCCGCGAGGTGGTCGGCGCCAACAAGTGGGCGCGCTGCTGGTGGGCCGGCGACGACGCGCAGGAGCGGGCGTTGAAGGAGGAAACCGGGGCGACGATCCGGTGTTTTCCGATGGAGCAGCCCGGCGGCACGGGCACCTGTTTCCTGACCGGTGCCGAGGCGTCGGAGGTTGCGTTGTTCGCGAAAGCGTATTAGGCACGCGCCGGGGCCGACTCCGCGGGGTGGATTCGGATTCGAAAAAGCCGACGGCGTGCCGTAATCACGTCCGCCGGTATCCATCAACGTCGCGAGGGAGTTTCCCGAGCGGCATTCACATCAACCGATGATCAGCGTTCATGGAGGTCCACCCATGAAATCCCTGATATCTGCCGTTGCGGGGCGCGGAATTCTTCTCGCCCTGCTCACGGTGGTGGTGGCCGGATGCAAGGAGTCGCCGAGCGAGCCGTCGAGCGGCACGTTCGGTGACATCGAGCAGTCGGCGTACCGCAAAGTGAATGAATACCGGGCCTCGAAGGGGCTTGCGGCGTTGACGTTCGACGAGAGCATCGCGGCGCAGGCGCGAGCACATAGTCGCGAGATGGCCGCTGGGCGGCGGCCGTTCAGCCATGACGGGTTCAACGAACGCGTGACGGCCGTCAACGGACTCATGCACGTGCAGGCCGCGGCGGAGAACGTTGCGTTCAACAACGGGTTCGCCGATCCCGCCGCTGAGGCAGTCAACGACTGGATCAGCAGCGCCGATCATCGCGCGAACATCGAGGGCGGGTACAACGCGACCGGAATCGGCGTGGGCAAAGGGGCCGACGGTGCGTATTACTTCACGCAGCTATTCATTCAACGCTGACGCATGCCGTACTGGGCGGTACATGCGCCGGCGTTGTCATTCTTGGGGGAACATGGGCGACCTACTGAACAAGCGTCTTGCGCAGACCAAGGCGTTCGATAATCCGGCCCTCGAGGCTATCCTCAATGTGATGCTTGCGGCCGGATGGATGAACGAATGGAACGATCGTGTTTGCGCGTCACAGAACATCACACGATCACAATACAATGTGCTCCGCATCCTGCGCGGTGCGTATCCAAGCGGACGCACGCGACAGGATATCACGCGGCGGATGATCGATCGATCGCCCGATGTCACCAGGCTGATCGATCGGCTCGAAGCCGCCGGCTATGTTGAACGCGAACGTACCGACACCGATCGTCGGCTTTCGATCGCGCGCATCACCGAGCAGGGGCTCGCCTTGCTGAACACTCTCGAACCCGAATATGAACGGGTGTACGCCGAGATGAACGCCCGGCTCACCGAAAGTGAATTGCACCAGCTCTCCGCGTTGTGCGAGAAGATTTACGGACTCGATGGCGTCTGCGGCTGATGCGGTGATTGCCGATCGGTGATCGGATGGGGAGCCTCCCGGTCAGCTCCCCGAAGCCGTGCCGAATGCCGTGCTCGTGTCCACAGCATTGCTTCCAACCGGAGCGAGGATCTCCGCGACGTCGATCGTGAAGCCCTCGATGACCACCGACCCCACGCGCTCACCGAGCGTGGCCGTGCGGATCGGCACATGGACATTGCTCGGAAGCTCGTAGATCTCCACCATCTGCTCGATTGGATCGACGATCCAGTACTCCTTCACTCCCGAGTCGTGATAGACGCGCTTCTTGTGGCGCAGGTCGTAGTACGCGTTCGACGGTGACAGCACCTCGACGATCAGATCGGGCGCGCCGTCGATCGTGCGATCGCCGATGATCGCCGTGCCCGCCGTCGATACGAAGAGGAGGTCCGGTTGGTAGGTGTCGTGGTCGCCGAGGCGGACGTCCACGGGGGCGGCAAAGACCTCGCCGAGACCGCGGGCGCGCACATGGTTTGACATCGAGAGGAACAGGTTCCCGGAAATGCGTTGATGATAGATGGTGGGGGCGGGCTCCTTCACAAGCCGGCCGCCGATCAGTTGGTGTCGATCGGAATCGTCAAGAGCCGCGTAATCTCCGTAGGTGTGTAGCGGCTCGGAATGGCGCAGTATCATGGCGAAACCTCGGGCATGCGTTGACGTGCACTGCGTGTCGGTTTGCAAATGTACATCACGCCCCAGGGCATTTCAAGGCCCCCAAAAAGGTACCTACTCGTCGGCAACCACCCAGCGCTCCGCGATCTCCTCCGGTATCCCCTCGATGAACCGTGAAGGCTTCGAGAGCACCATCCCCGTCTCCCGATCGAAAATGTTCGTCGGGTAGGTGATGATGAGGCGGTCCTTCGCGCGAGTTGTCGCAACGTACATCAGGCGGCGCTCCTCCTCCATGTCGTCGAGGCTTCCGGCGGCATACACCGAGGGGAAGCGCCCATCAAGCGCCCAAATCAGGAACACGGTGTTGAACTCCAGCCCCTTCGCCGAGTGGATCGTCGAGAGGATCAGCTTCTCGTCCTCGTGCCCCGCCTCCATTCCGATCACCGACTCGGTCGGCGGTTCGAGCGCCATGTCCGCCAGAAACGACGTCAGCGATCGATAACGCGCGGCGATCTCGGCGAACATCTCCACATCCTTCAATCGCTTCGAGTAGTCGTCGTAGCGGCCGCGCATGATCGGGCGGTAGTACTCCACCAGCCGATCCACCTTCTCCGGCACCGGGATCGCATCGCTCTTCACCTCCGAGAGCACCTCGAACAACGCCCCGACCGCCTCGTTCCCCACACGCCGCGCCGGCTCGGAACTCCCGGGGCCGATGCGCAGACGATCGGCCGCGATCTCGTCGAGCAGGCGCTGCGCCGTCCGCGGACCCACGCCCGGCAGCAGCAGCAGGATGCGATTCCAGCTCACCACGTCGCGTGGGTTGTGGAGTACGCGCAGGTAGGCGATCAGGTCCTTCACGTGCGCCGTCTCGATGAACTTGAATCCCCCCATCTTCACGTACGGGATGTTCGCCTTGTTCAGCTCGATCTCCAGATCGAACGAGAGGTAGCTCGATCGGAACAGCACGGCGATATCGTTCAACTCCACCCCTTCCTCGCGCAGCTCCAGAACGCGCTGCACCACGAACTGCGACTGCAGGCTCTCGTCGGCCGCCGAGATGATCACCGGCAGCTCGCCGGTCGCGCGGCGCGTGTACAGGTTCTTCTCGTACTTCACCACCGCGTGCCGCAGCACCTCGTTCGTCAGCGTCAGGATCGGCTGCGTGGAGCGGTAGTTCTCCTCAAGCGTGATCACCGCGGTGCCGGGAAAGCTCTCCGGGAAGTTCATGATGTTGCGGAAGTTCGCGCCGCGGAAACTGTAGATCGACTGCGAGTCGTCGCCGACGGCCATCACGTTGCGGTGCTTCGCGCCCAGCTGCTGCACGATCGTGTGCTGCAGCGTGTTCGTGTCCTGGTACTCGTCCACCATGATGTAGCGGTGCTGATCGGCAAGACGTTCGCGCACCTCGGGGAGGCGCTCCACCAGCGCCGCCATGTTGATCAGCAGATCGTCGTAGTCCATCAGACTGTGGGAACGCTTGTACTCCTGATAGTCGCGCGCCAGCGAGGCGATCTCGTCGAGTTGTCGCCGATACTGCGGATAGCCGTCCTCGATCACCTGTTCCAGCGGAAGCAGGCGGTTCACCGAGGCGGAGATCATCGCGGCCAGCGTCTGCTTGCGCGGGAACCGCAGGCCCTTCGAGTCCAGGCCCATCCGCGCGCGCAGCAGGTTGATCACGTCCTCGCAATCCCCCTGGTCGAGGATCGAGAAGCTGCTCGCGTACCCGATCGTCTGCGCGTAGCGTCGCAGCGTGATGTTCGCGAACGAGTGGAACGTCCCCCCCTGCACATGCTCCGCCTTCGGCCCCACCAGGTGCGCCGCGCGGCGCAGCATCTCCTGGGCCGCCTTGCGCGTGAACGTCAGCAGGAGGATGTTGTCCGGGCGGATCCCCATCTCGATCATTCGCGACACACGATACACCAGCGTGCGCGTCTTCCCCGTCCCGGCGCCGGCAACCACCAGCACCGGACCCTCCACCTGCTCCACCGCCGCAAGCTGCGCCGCGTTCAACTCGTCGGCGTAGCGAATGCGGAAATGCGGGCCGCTCGACGCCTCGCTCTGCCGCTTCAACACGAACGTGCGACGCGTCGGTGCCTTCTCGGGTCGGCCTTGCGTGCTCAGCGATTGTTCTTCAGGATCGTTCATGGGAGAAAGTTGAGCGTTGAGCGTGAAGCGTTATGCGTGCGTGAATGCCACGTCTGAAGTGCCACGTCCAAAGATCCACGTGCAAAGTTCAAAGTTCCAAGCGCTGGGTTCATGGGAGTTATCTCCAAAACCCCGCCACTCGCGCCCACCGTCCCGCGTCCATCGTCCACTGTCCGGCCGAAAACCACCGCAGAGGTATTCACCGAAACCGTTCGTGCATCGCGCGCTCCAGCTCCTCGCGGTGCTCCGGCGCGGCGATCGAGATCAACAGGTTCGCCCGCTCGCGCAACGATCGTCCGTACAGGTTCGCGGCGCCGTGCTCGGTGACGACGTAATGCACGTGCGCTCTGGTGGTCACCACGCCCGCTCCGGGTTTCAGGAACGGGACGATGCGCGTTTCTCCACGGCCCGTGGTGGAGGGGAGCGCGATGATCGGCTTGCCTCCTTCGGAGATCGATGCGCCGCGGATGAAGTCCATCTGACCGCCGACGCCGGAGTATTGATACGTGCCGATCGAGTCGGCGCAGACCTGCCCGGTGAGATCGATCTCGATGGCGCTGTTGATCGCCGTGACGCGTGGGTTGCGCCCGATCACCTGTGTGTCGTTCACGTAGGCGATGTCGAGCAGCGCAACCTCCGGATTGTCGTGCACGAAGTCGTACAGCCGTCGGGTGCCCATCAGAAATCCGGCCACGATCTTCCCCGGATGGTTCTTCTTCCGCCGGCCGTTGATCGCGCCGCTCTCCACGAGCGGCAGGATGCCGTCGGAGAACATCTCGGTGTGCACGCCGAGATCCTTGTGGCCGCCCAGCGCGGCGAGCACCGCGTCGGGGATCGCGCCGATCCCCATCTGCAGAGTTGCGCCGTCCTCCACCAGATCGGCAATCCTGCGGCCGATCGCAAGCTCGCGTTCGCCGAGCGGCGCGGGCGGATGCTCCGGCAGCGGGCTTTCACTGTGGACCGCCAGCGCGATCCGATCCGTGTGTACCTCGCCGTCGCCGTGGGTGCGCGGCATGTTCGGGTTCACCACCGCGATCACCGTGGCCGCCGTGTCGACCGCCGCGCGCGCCACGTCCACCGAGATGCCGAGCGAACAGAAGCCGTGCGCGTCGGGTGGGGAAACCTGGATCATCGCCACGTCGATCGGCAGCACGCCGCGCCGGAAGAGCGCCGGGACCTCACTGAGGAACACCGGAACGTAGTCCGCGCATCCGGCCGCGACGGCCTCACGAATGTTCGGGCCGATGAAGAGCGATCGCGTGCGGAAGCTTGCACGGTGTTCCGGCCGCGCGTACGGCGCCTCGCCCTCGGTATGCAGATGCACCAGTTCCACATCGTGCAGCTCGGCGGCGCGCTCGGTCATCGCGTGCACCAGCTCGCCCGGCGCGGCCGCCGCGCTCTGCACGAACACGCGATTGCCGGATGAGATAATGCCGACGGCTTCGGCGGCGGAGACATACTTCATGCGGTTTCAAGGGTCATGGGGTGCAAGATATCGATGTGATGGATTGCCCCGACACATCGGGATCGCGGGTGCGGTGCGCGGTGCGATAGTTCCGCGGTTCCTTCATGCTCTCCGTGTGCGATCGCATGGGCCGCACGCCGCTTGTAGCCGCCGCTTCGATCTTCTTTCCTCGTTCCTGCCTCCCGCGCTATCTTCGCGTTCTCACCCCGCGCTCCCTCCAAACACAAGTTGTGTCATGAAGTGCTTCCTTCCTCTCCTGTTTCTCACGGCCGGCGTCGCATTCGGCCAGACGCGGCATGATCTGACGATGATGGTCGACGGTGTCGAACGGCAATGCATCGTCGTGCGGCCGGGGGGCGCGGCTCCGGCCGACGGCTATCCCGTCGTCTTCATGTTTCACGGCACCAGCGGCGACGGCGAACGGTTCTACAACATCTCCGGCTGGAAGGAGAAAGGCCAGGCCGAGACGTTCGTCACCGTGTTCCCCTCGTCGCTGCGGTACTGCTTCAAGGATGATGATGACACGACGAAGGAGGTCAGCACCACCAAGTGGAATTGCGGCGAGGCGCAGGCCAGGAAGTGCGCGGGGGTGGTGATGAAGGATGACATCGCCTTCGTGCGGGCCATCGTCGACACCGTGAAGCACATGTTGCCGATCGACGGCCGGCGCATCTACGCCTCGGGCTTCTCCAACGGCGGTTGTTTCACCAGCAAGCTCGCGGTGGAGATGAGCGACGTCTTCGCCGCGGTTGCCGCCGCTGCCGGGCCGATGAGCGTATCGGACTCCTCCGCGCCGGCGCGACCCGTTCCGTTCGCCTTCACCATCGGCAACGACGACCCGAAGTTGATCGCATCGATCGGCCGGTCGTGCCCGTTCAACGATTCGTGCCGGCTGATTCTCAACGGCATGATCCAGCGTTACAGAGGCGTGTTCAATCTTGCGTCGACGTTCGAACGCGATTCCACCGCTCTGGCGCTCGTCTACCGCTATACGGCCCCGGCCGCATCCGGCATCCCCGCATCGCGCCTGCTCTTCGGGGTGATGAAGGGGCTCACGCACGAGTATCCGAACGGGAGCAACTATCCGATCGCGGCGGCGAACTACCTCTGGACCTTCTTCAATCAGTTCTCGCTGCCGGCCGCCGTCCCCGCCGTCTCGAACGGTGCCGCCGCCGTCTATCCCAACCCCACATCGGACTACCTCGTCGTGAGCGGCACGGAGGGGCGCATCACGCTGACGCTGACCTCGACGCTGGGCGGCCGCGTCTTCACGACCGAGGCCACCGGCGGAGAGCGGATCGAGCTTCCGCGCCTTGCCCCCGGCGCCTATCTCGCCGCGATCGACACACCGCGCGGTCGCACTACGAAGGTGGTCGTGATCGAGTAGGAGGGGGGGGAAGAATGGGACGCTCCGAATGGAGCTTCAATCGTCGGAAGAGGGGTGTGCTGCTACAGATGGGCGCCTCCTGACGGAGGCCGCTACCGGCCGGCGTTCCATATGGTGTGCCCGCATTCCTCGTTCGTCACTCCGCCTTTCTCTCTCTTCTCTCCTCGTTCTTCCCTTCTTCCCCCCTTACTCGCCGCACGCAAACGGGACCACCGTCTCGGTCCACTTGTTCGTTCCCTTCACGCGGGCCTGTATGCGCAGGCGCTCGCAGCCCGTGTTCTTGAGCCAGAACCCGACGTGGTATTGCCCGGCGCCGCTGAGCACGCCGACGTCGCTGGATTGCTTGCTCAGCACCTTGCCGGTTGTTCCGCTCTTGACCACCAGATCGATCCCCCACGTGGTACGGTACTCGCCGGGCGTTCCGGCCACCACGACGTCCACAAGCACTGCCGTGGATGGCTCCGCCGCCGAACCTTCACCGATGATCGTGTTCCAGAGCGCCGCGTCCTCCTTGATCGGAGCCGAGAGCGTGCCGGTGTGATGGTAGAACAGGCGGGCATCGACGGACGTGATCGTGATGACGTCGCCGCCGCCGAGGGCCGTGGAGAGGACGAGCAGGAAGAGAGCGGGAATCCACCGTAACATCGGTGCTCCTGAGCATGAAGTTGGAGGGAGGATGTCGCGGCCGATCGTCAAACGCCGCGAACGGGGTGAGGCCGCAAATATAAACCATCCGGCGTGCCGCGGACGTGGGGCGCCGGAGTTCCGTCGGGTTGTGTGGCGGGCGATCGCCTCACCGCGATCGCCCGCCCTTCGGCCGTGCCGCACGGTTCTTCGTCCCCCCGGTGCCCTTCCCCTGCTCGGCCCGCTGCGCGGCAAGCTCCGCGCGGAAGCGCTTCTCCATCGTCCGCACATATGCCCGGTACCCGGCCGGATCGATGAAGGGGGAGGCCGTCGCGCCCTCCTTGAACAGTGCGTACTTCGCCTCCATGTCGAAGTACAGCCCGTGGGCGCCGAGGAAGTAGTCACAGGGGAGGGACTTCAACACGCCGAATGTTCGCGCATAGTCGCGCGTGATCGCCGGGTACGAGGTGTTGCCGACGAGCTTGTAACCGGGGTTCACTCCGCAGCCCCCCACGATCACCACGTTGTACGCGCGCTCCTTTTCGCGGGCCCGCATCGTCCACGTCGTGCAGCCCTTCGTGTGTCCCGGTGTGTGATGCGCCGTCAGGACCGCGTCGCCGAGCCGCACCGTGTCGCCGTCGTGCAGCACGCGGTCCACCTTCGTCGTCCGATAGCGCGAGCTCTCTTCGGCGCCGTACTGGAAGTCCAGCGCTCCCCCCGACTCCACGGTCGCCACATCGGCGTCCATCACCATGTACTTCGCGCCGGTACTGTCCTTGATGGTGGCGCTCGCCCCGCAGTGGTCGAAGTGCGCGTGGCTTATCAGCAGGATCTTCACATCCTCGAACCGGAAGCCCAGCTTCTCGATGCTCTCGCGGATCAGCGGCACGTTCGCCTCCATGTCGCTGTTGATCAGGATGTGCCCGGCGGGCGTCGTGATCAGGTAGTTCGCCAGGCCCTTGCTTCCGACGTAGTAGAGATTCCCGACGACCCGGAACGGCGGGAATGGATCGGTCCAGTCATTGCTCTGCGCGGCGGCGCGGCCGGGGAGGGCGATGAGGATCGTCATGGCGAAGAGGAGCGTCAGCGTGGCGCGAATCGGATGTCGCATGGGGCCTGAGTTGCAGGGTTGTCGGAGTTGAACGGGTCGGCGCCGGCCTATATGAGCCGACGCGTACGAGTGGTGCATGATAGGAAATCGGAGGGATTCGGCACGGAGGTGTATCCGCTTTGTCACGCAGGCCCGCGTTCACGGGCCAGGCGGCACGGCCAGACCTTGTAGGATTGACCGTGCCGCATGGATATCACGTCTCACGTGCCCGTCACTTCGGCGCAGGCCGTTGCCCGAACATGTCGTAGGCATACGTCAGAAGCACGGGGCTCAACTGCCCGTCGGCCGGGAGGTCGAACTCGCCGGCCTTGTCGTCGAGCACCGCGTTGCGGATGTTTCTCGGCCCCTCGGGGAACCGAACCCCATCCTCCACATAGATACGGGTCCAGGTCGTTTCCAGCATGGGGAACGAGCTCATCGCAACCTGGATGTTTCCGAGGATGATCGCGAACTGCGCCTTGTCGGCGAAGCCGGTCATGTCGAATTCGTAGCGCAGGAACGTGAGGCGCGCCGGGTCGAACCCCGGAGGCACCGTCGCCCCGGGCATGAACGGGACGTCGCCGCGGCTCACGTGGAGGGCCGTCAGGTCGCCGCGTCCCTTCACGCGCAGCCCGAAGAACGGCGGCGTGCTGCGTTCCAGTCGTTCGAGCACGACACCCTTGGTGATCGAGGTCTGCTTACCCGAGCCACCGGGCAGCTCAACCGTCTTACCGGCCTCCCAGTGATATCTGCCCGGCGATACATACCCCGACGGGTGCGCGGCCGGCACCTGCTTCGCGATGGGAGCGGCGTTGGGGATCACCCGCAGCGTCACCGCCTTCGAGCGGCCCATCAACCGCGCCACCAGCGTGTCGGCGCTCTCCAGGATGGACTTCGGGGCCTGCTTCCACAGCGGCAGGGGAAGGGCCGAATCCGACCGGACGTCGTTGCGGCCCATGTATTCGTCGAGGAAGCCGAGCGTGGCCAGCCGTTCGGCGAACGGGAGGAAGCTGTTGTCGACCATCGTCCGAAGCCATCCGCGATACTTCCGTGTCACCTTCTCGGCGCGTTCGTCCATCTTCGCCGGGTCGCCCACGGCCGTCACCGTGAACAGTTCCAGCAGCATCCCCTTCATCAACACATCCACCACAAAGCGGAACGCATAGGCGCCGCGCAGGTAACAGTCGAACGCGGCCTCGGCCTTCACGCCCTCGGAGATGTACGGGTAGAGGAGATCGAAGAGCAGCGGCGTGTTGTTCGGTCCCAGCTTGATGATCTTCTGCGCGCAGAAGGAGACGCCGTCGCGCTCGCTGCGCCTGCCGAGCAGCTTGTCGACGAATTCCTTGCGGTCGGCGTCGGTGATCGACGGGTCGGCGCCGAGATAATTCGGGAGCGCCTCGGAGTACTTCTCGATCAGGAACACCGAGTCCGCGATGTCGAGATGCACCGTCAACAGGCCGATGCCGAGCAGCCCCTTCTGGATCTCCTGGATGCCGGCCAGCACGCGGTCCAGCTTCGCGTTGATCTCGTCGAGTTTCTTCTTGACGTCGGCGAGCGGGTCCGGCTTGTCGCCGAATCCGAGCAGCGCGCCGAAGACCTTGTCGATCGGAATCGCCTTGCCGTGATACTTGCGCTGAAGCTCCGCCAGGCGGTTGCTCGCCTCCCATACCTCCTTCATCACCGCCAGCCCCTGCGCCGGGGTGGGGTCGGAATCCTTGCTTTCGTTCGTCTGCGTTTCGGCGTCGGACATATCTGTTCTCCAGGTTACGTGTGTGTGTCGCCGGAGGGCGTTTGGAACGGGTGTGTGTAGTTTCCCCCGCAAGAGGTGAAGCAGAGTGCAAACATAGCCTATCGGCCTAAACGGGCAAGAATAGAGCGGTTTTGGAGAGGGGGGTGTGAGTGGCGCGAGGTGAGCCGCAAGATGTTCGAGGATCTGTCTTCGCAATCGTCCTGGATCAAGCCGGGCGATGAGCCGGGGGAGTGGCGTCGACGGAGGAGGTGCCGGCGGGATCGAGGATGGTCATCGGGGAACTGCCGTAACTGCATCAGACGGCGTGCCACGGACCGCGGCGGCGGCGGTAGGGGGGCATGGGGCGGTAGAGGAGGATTATGGACCCGCATGTTATGAGCCAGGACGACATCGCGATCCCCCCCCAACGGTTCCACATTCAAAATTCTGCATTCATAATTCCACCTACTCCCCGACCCACACCAGACGGCTCATCGTGTCGCCGCCGGCGTCCACGCGGAGCAGATACGCGCCCCCAGGCAGACCGGCAAGGTCGAGTGTCGCCTCGGTGCCATCGGGGAGGTCGACCGAGCGCACAACCTGTCCGAGCGTGGTCGCGAGTGCCATGCGCGCAGCGCCGCGCGAGGTGTCCGACAATCGAATGTGCAGCCGAGCTGAACGCGGCACGGGGTTCGG
>CAZJYH010000019.1:0-3271 GCA_964549365.1 uncultured Alphaproteobacteria bacterium | reverse complement strand
GGAGCATCGTCGCGGGATCGTGTGCCATGATGTCGACTCCCGACACCAGATCCTCCGGCAACGCCACCAAGCCGAGCGTGGTGACGATAATCCCACGGCTCCCCTTCGGATACGCGACGTGCAGAACGTGGAGTCCGTTGATGTCCGTCGGTTCCTCAGCCCAATGCCCGCCGCCGTCGGTGGTGCGCAGCACGGTACCGACACCGCCGACAGCGAGGCCGGAGTCCGCATCCATGAACGCGATATCGGAGAGCCCGTATCGCCGGCCGGCTACGGAATCGAACTGCCGCGTCCAGGTCGCGCCGCCGTCGGTTGTCTTTGCGATCACCGCGCGCTGGATTTCCCTGACACCGGTGTAGATGAACCCGGCGGCCCATCCGGTAAGGCTGTCGACGAACGAAAGCGTGCACTGCGTGGTGTCGGGGAGGGCGTCGGTATACTCTCGCCAGTTTTCGCCGCGATCGTCGGAGCGGATGATGGAGTTATGCGGAAACAGACCGAGCGAAACGATAAACGTGGAGGGGGTCGGTGCGGCGACGTCGATGATGCCGAACGAGCGAACGCGCGCCGGGAGATCGAAACTCCGCCACGTCTCGCCGCCGTCGCTGGTGGCCATCAGGCTGTTCGGCGCGGCGCGGAGCCCCACCAGGGCGTGCATCGAGTCGGGCATCGCGATCCACTGCACCGTCGCCTTCCCGGCGATCCGATCGCGCCGCCATGTGGCCCCGCCGTCGGTCGTGCGGATCACCAGCCCGCTGTCGGCTACGACCATGGCGTTGGTGCGTGTCGGCATTGCGACGGAGACATATGTCGGGATTGGGTTCTTGCCGGGGAGCAACCGCTCGCTGTAGACCGAATCCCACGTCAATCCGCCATTGGTGGTGCGCAGGATCATGCTCACCTCCGTCTGCCGGAACGACGCTACGGCAAAGCAATGCATGGAATCGGCACAACTCATGTCCCAGATGTAATAATTCTGGTAGTGCTGTGCTGTCTTCCACGTCACCGGTTGCGCATGGAGCACCGAAGCTGAGCAGAGTACGAGCAGAATAGCCCCCGCAATCGCGAATCGCATCCGCGAGGTGCCGCCACGCATATGCCGTTTGTGAGCAATTGCCGGCACGTCGCAGGCTGGGGGTAACTCGATATCCACACCGTACATCAGAGAATTCTCCTCGAGGATATAGTTGCTGAATATCAATCGGTGAGTCGTGTATCCGACGAGATGCGTGAATCAAAAGGCCGTAATCAGTACGGATCGGATTGGCTCTTCGGGAGGGAATTGCATACCTCGAAGCACTCGGGGTCCGGAACGATTCCCTCGCAGGGGAACTGCATGGCAGGAGTGCTCGTCTGCGTGAACGTCCTTCCGGATGATGTCAGACAGACCTCGTACGTGGCCAGGCAACACGAAGCGCCCGGGCAGCTCACGCCGCCGCCGACGTAGCGGTTGTCCGGCTTCCAGCAGCCTCCGGTCATCACGCGCCACACAGTCGCGCAGTCGCCGATCACCTTCGGCCTGCAGGGAATCGGATTCGGAATGCGCAGCAACAACGCGGCGATCGACTCGGTGAACAGCTTGTCGATCGTGCACGAGCAGCCGCTTCCGGGAATTGGACGGATCTCCTCGATGGAAATGTCGCACGATCCGCAAGCGTCTCGGTGTCGCCATGTGATGATCGCCTGGCAACCGGCGCCGCACAGGTTGTATATATTCAGACTGACGGTTGTCGATTGTGCCGGTTCCCATTGAGCATCGGGACACGTCGGGTCCGGACCGCATGGTGTGCCCTGAGCGGACCCGATGCTCCAAACCGTCGGCATCAGCGCCGCGACGGCAACAATAACGCCGAAGATACGGATGATGTTCATGATGTTCGAGGCCTCCGTTGGAATTAAATGATGCAAGTATGCAGTTTCCGGCGAATAATGGCGTCGGATCAGAGGGCGCCGACGTCATGCCAAATACACACCTCCTTGCCGGTCATGCGAGTACATCATTTGGTACCCCTCCTGAGGAGTGCCTGAATGTTGCGTGATGTTGTTTCTTTCGGCGTTTCCATCCGCGAGTCGTCAAGGACCGGCACTCTTGTTCGGCCGTGAGTATCGCGTAGACATTGGCGTACGAATTGGTTTCAATGTGACTCCAGACGTGGTCGACGCACCTGGAATGTCAACGGTTCCACATTCCTAAATTCATCGTTTTTCATTCTCCATCGCGGTTCCGAATTTTTCATTCCGAATTTCTAATTCCCAATTCACCCAATCCCCAGCCTCATCTCCCCGCCCAGCATCGCCCCCTCCCGGTCGTAATTCCGCA
Organism: uncultured Alphaproteobacteria bacterium; assembly: GCA_964549365.1. Lineage (GTDB taxonomy): Bacteria > Bacteroidota > Ignavibacteria > OLB7 > OLB7 > JAFDZV01. Next base: position 951 of record CAZJYH010000019.1, on the reverse strand, counting down.
CCACGATTTCCTTTTCTCCGATATCCACGCGCGTGAAATTGTCCTCCTGCACGAAGTCGTGCGCGCGGTAGCTCATGACGATGTCCGGATACCCGACGTCGTCCGGGTTCACGCGCAGCGGAAAATCGTCGCGCTCAATCGTGGAGTCGTGAACGAAGGAGAGCGGGTCGCCGTCGGCGAAGGCCCACGGCCAGTAGAACGCGGAGGAGGTGATGCCGAACGCGCGGAGCGGAAGCGTGGCACCGTTCGCGCGGTTCGTGAAGGTGATCTCCGCGATGTTGGAGCAGTGCACGTCGCCGCTGAGGAATACGACGTTCTGCACGCCGTTCACGCCCTTATCCGGGGCTCCGTCGACGATGGCGCGCAGCAACTGGCGCCGCGTGGTCGGGAAGGCGGCCCAGGCGTCGTCCTCGCATTTCTTGCGACGTGCGCGTTCCCCCTCTCCGGCGGTCTCGATGCCGTTGGGGACGAAGACGCTGGGGGAGACGATGAACTTCGGGCGGTCGCCGTGTTTGATCTGCTGCGCGACGAGCCACTCGCAGAGAATGTCGATCTGCCCCTTGTGCTCGGGTGCGGTCGGCTTGGCGGGATATCCGAGCAGGTGGTTGTCCTCCAGCGTATCGTCGTCGTCGTCGCGGATGCGCTGTGTGCGGCTGTCCATCACGAAGAACGGATAGCCACAGCACTCGAAGGAATAGAAAAGCTTGTCGCCGGTGCCGCTCTCGACATCGCCCCACGCGCCGAAGTTGCGCGGGGAGTGCACCCACTGGTAGCTCATGTAGGCGGAGACGGCGGTCTGGAAAAGGAAGCGCTTCTCATGATCCTTGATCCGTCCCTGCACCCAGTTGTCCTCGATCTCGTGATCGTCCAGGATCATGTACGAGGGGACGCTTCGGAGCAGCGCGCGCATGTTCGGCGAGGTGAAGGCGGTGACGTACCGCTCGTGAAATT
>CAZJYH010000018.1:0-18738 GCA_964549365.1 uncultured Alphaproteobacteria bacterium | reverse complement strand
GGCTCCCAAGGTAAGCCTATTAGGGTTTGGAGCAGTGCATTCGATTCGGCAACTGTTGTGGGGCACATTGTTGGGTCGATTTCCGAATCTGAAAACTTTCTCGCGGCGGTTCGCTCCGCCGGGATTTCGATTGCTGGAGACACCGTGATTTATCATTTGACGTATGCTGCGCCTGTGAATTATTGTCCGGAAGGCGGGCGGGTCTGCTGGACTGCGAAGGAAATTTGGATCGCGTTGCCTGTCGCACAGCGTAACGTAAAAGAAATTGATCGTTTCGACATTGAGTCGACAATGTCGGATGTTTTGACTGTATGGAATATACAGACTGGAGGTACCAGAAAAAATCAGAACACGGTATCCGAGCGTGCGCAGGCCGCATCGGCGGGCGTGGTGTCCATGGAGAAGCCCGCTTTGGTCGTTATGCCGAATCCGACGAAGGGTCCTCTGCAAATCGCATTCCGTGTGTCCAAATTCGGGCGAGTTAGGATTTCGCTATGCGACAGAATCGGTTCCGTGGTACGTGTGATACTCGACGAAATGCGCAGTGGAGGTGAGGGGCGGTTGTTGACGCCGACGACGGGCATCGCGCCGGGGATGTACTTTGTGCGCCTGGAGTGCAATGAGAGGGGAGTCGTTGTACCGTTGCAAGTGCTTCACTAATCTTAAGGAGAAGAAATTATGTATGGTGTGCGTGTATTGCGACCCAGCCGTCGTTGTGCGATGGCATTGTGGCCGGCGGTGCTTCTGGTGATGCTGATGGCGTCGGAGAATGGAAAGGCGCAAACGGACAGCATTGACGTTCTGGTGGTTGTGCATCGCGGTGTCGTCGGCGTTGCGCCCCGTCTCGATTTGCCCAGGAGAACAGGGCGTGTCCTCTTCGAGGATCCACTGTCCGGGATGGCCGTCGTGCGAGTCGTCCCGGACATGGTTGCCGGATTGCGGAATGCGGCGGGAGTGTCGGCGGTGATAAGCCTTCAATCTCTTGACATGACGATCGCGGAAGCGCGGCGTCGGATGCGGATCGATTTAGTGCAAGATAATGCCGTGGCCGCCTACGGATTGGACGGTACGGGAGGCTATGCCTTGTTGCTGGATCAGTTCGTTCCGGCGACCAATATGTTTCGGAATCCGGTGATTCGCTTGGACAACGAATTTGATGAAGGTCGTCATCCGACACATGTGGCGGGGATTCTTGCAGCTGTGGAGCCTCGTGGCGACATCTATGGTGTCGGTAGAGGAGTGGCCCCCGGCGTCGTCCTGATAGTTGGACACTATAGTGTGGCGGGGAGGCTTGCGGTAAGTCTTGAGAGTGCGATGAGGGCATCGAGGGACTTCGTTGCCGTCAATACATTCAGTGCGGCAGTAAATCGGTCGGAAATGTCTACTGCACTGCTGAGTCCGTTTCAGTACTACGGTTCGTATGACGGCACCTGTGCGATGCTCGATGCTTTCATACGAGAAAACCGGGTTGTAATGATTCAAACGCCTGGGGATCTCGAGGACAGAATGTTCCCGGCCGGTTTGGTGGAAGGTGGGTACCGCATTGATAGGAATGGACGTCCAGAGAGAGGTTTCGGCCAGATCGCGCCGTTCGGCACGGTGAAGAATGCAATTACAGTTGGGGCGATTGGTGAAGATGACAGTGCCGCACGTTGTAGTCCATTCGGGCCGACGATCGGCGGACGAATTAAGCCGGACGTGATGGCGTACGGAGAAAATATTCGGTCACGGGTTTCCTCGAGCACTGACGACTATGGCGTAATGAGCGGCACATCGATGGCCGCTCCGTTTGTCGGAGGTGTTGCCCTGTTGATGAAGCAACGATTTGATCAGCTTGGCATCGACTCGCTTTATTCCCCGGAGGTCGTCAAGGCGATCATGCTGAACGCTGCAGTGGACCTTGGGAGGCCCGGTCCCGATTATGAGAACGGCTTCGGCCGCCTGGACGGCCTTGGATGTATCAATATCATTGATCATCGAAGTATTGCGGTGGACTCGGTCGAGATGGGAGACACAATGTGGAGAACTATCAATGTGCTGGGCAATATGCCGCTGAAGGTGACGATGGCTTACTCGGACCCATCACCTGACGTTGTCTATGAGCAAGCTGGCACGTCGTTGGCGAGTCGGTCTAACCTGGATCCACAGCTAGTGAACGACCTCGATCTCGAGCTGGTATCACCTAAGGGGCTTGTTGTTCGACCGTTGATGCTCGACCCGACGCATCCCGGTGCGACCGCAAAAGAGGGGCGAGACTCACGCAACAATGTGGAGCAGTGTGTGGTGGCGCGGCCGGAACCCGGGGTCTGGCATTTTCGGGTGATCGGCCGGCACGTCGTTCAGGGTTCGCAGCAGCGCTGTGCGTTGGCATGGAGCGGGGCGGACGTACCCTCGTTCGCGTTGCACATCCGCGACAGCGATCGGCCGCTCGATTTGGGGACGTGGGCCGACAGTTTGGATCGGGATCGCCACCGTTGGCTCAGTCCGGACATCTGGGTCCGCAATTCATTTGATGCCGCTGATGAGTATCGGCATCAACACGAGAACCCAGCGTATCGGACGGATAGTACCAGCGCTTACGTCTATGTCCGTGTTTGGAACCACGGCCGTGCAGAACGGGCCGGATGGCTGCGCGTGTTCGCCGCGAAGGCATCGTTGGGGTTGCGGTGGCCTGAGGACTGGGTACGTCCAGATTGTAGCGGCGGCGCCTGGGGTGCGGAGATCACGAAGGAACCCTATTTCGTGGCCGTGCCTGCAGATGATTCCGTGTTGATCGCGGTGCCGTGGGCGGTCCCGAATCCGCGGATGTTCAAGGGTTGTGGCCTGGACAATTCCGGGTACATGTTCCTGGCGGTGATCGACTCGCTGCCCCGCATCGGAGGTTTTCCCTATGGGGCCGTGAGCTCGGACGCTTTGGCACGGACGTGGCCGGCGGTTGCCTACAGGAACTCGATCATGCTTGACGGAATGACGGTCGACACTCTACGGACGATGGTCAACGTACAGAACCCCTATGACACGCCTGTTACGTTAAAGGTGGTCCTGTCGTCGCCGGTCGGGTCCTCGGACACAGCGGTGCTCAAGAGTGTAGAGCAGGAGGTCATGTTGAGTGACGGCCTCAAACAGCGTTGGATGGCAGGAGGGGGGAAATGTGCCGGTGTGCAAATTGTGTCACCCAACGTGCTGCGCATTACGGAGCCGGGAGCATGGATTGGGAACCTCCAGTTTGATGGACATGAGCTGCAGGCGATGGAGTTACGATATCGGGTTGTAAACAAAGTGCCTACGTCCCTTCCGCACCACTGCCAATTGGATCTATGGCAGCTTGCCGAGGGTCCGTGGTATGACAGTATCACAGGTGGCATGCGCATTGTGTTGAACAACCTGAAAGGCGAGGTCACGGGTGTGAGTAATGATGGGGCGGACCGGTCAAATCATGCCGTTGAAGGCTTCTCAGCATTGAGAACCATCGTCTGCACGCCCAACCCGTTCTCCTCGAGCGCGGGCGTACTGCTCGAGCTTGCTCGTCCGGCGTCGCTACGGTTGTCCGTGGTGGATCTGCTGGGCCGCGAAGTGGCAACGCTCGCCGACGGACCCATGCCCCGTGGCCCCCACCGCTTCGACATCGACGCGAAGGGGTGGCCCGCCGGCGTCTACCTGGTGGTTGCCGTGGCCGCGGGAGAACGCCGCGCGCTCCCGGTTCTGCTCGCCCGGTGACGGCGCATGATGCCGTAATCACAAACAACGCCCACGATCCTGCCCCTCGGATCGTGGGCGTTGTTCCTTCGTGAATCGGTGCTCACGTCGATGTAGGATTCACCCTCACCATTTCCCTGTATTCCATTCGGATACCCGTTCGCTGCGATTGAGCCGCGCGCCGCAAGCCGGTAGTTTGTGCGGAAATTAATCGGCGCCTGAATTCGGCGCCCGTCGTCTACAATTCAGCATTCATCACACCACGCTCCGAGGTTGCCGTGCACAGATATCGTTCCGATCTACAACTGTCGAGGATCGCGTCGAATATATTCGCGGAATTCTCATCGTTTGCTTCGTTGCTCCGTGCATCGGGTCCGGCGTTGCTCATTCTGCTCGGGTTCTGCCGCGTGCCGAACGCATCGGCCCAGCCGGCGAAACCCGATACACCCGCGGTAACCGGGTATGCTCTGCTCGATGCCGAGTATTACGATGCGGCCCCGCCGGGTGTGGCCGTCCCGTCGAGCCGGCCCGCTTCTCTCATGCGGCTGCTCCTGGCGCCGACGCTGCGATTGTCGGCGGACGCCTCGATTCCGATCACGTTGATCGTGGCGTCGCGGCAGACAAGCACCCAGGTGCCGCGCGTCGGTGCGCCCTCATTTTCTCAGATGGTGCAGGACCCCTCCACGGTGCTCACCATTGCGCCGAGGATCGGGTGGGCGCAGGCCACGCTCGGCACGCAGACGCCACGGTTCACGCCGCTCACGGCCGGCTCCACGCGGATATTCGGGGCGGGCCTCGCGCTCGATCCCGGCCTTCTGCACGTGCGCGTTGTTTGTGGGTATGCGCAGCCTGCCGTCGAGGTCGACACCGGTGCGAACGTGCGCGGGCTGTACCGCAGGCTGTTGCTTGCCGGGCGGGTGGCGTTCGGTGACGAGCAGCACACGATCGTCGGGGTGAACGTGGTGCGTGTGAAGGACGACACGTCGTCCATCGCCACCGTGGCCGGACCTTCGTACACGGGGAGCAGCGCAGTTCCCGATTCGAGCGGGACGGTCGTGTCTCGCTCCATCGCGCTGCGCAACCCGTTGATGCCGGTCCCCGAGGAGGGCCTGGCCGGTTCGGTGGATGCGCGGGTCGAGTTGGCGAACGGATTGTACCTCAACGCCGAGGCGGCGGCCACGATTTACACGCGCGACGCGGAGGCCGAGGAGGTGACCTCGCTCGGATCCACTGTCGGAGCCGTGACAACGCCTCGCGCGTCGTCGCGGATCGATGCCGCGGCGACCATCGCGATGGCCTACGACGGCGATCGCTGGGGAGCGGACGCTTCGGCCTCCTATATCGGACCCGGCTTCCGAACGCTCGGGCAGCCGTATCTGGAATCGGACCTGCTGGCCGCCGGGCTGCGGGCGCACTTCTCGGCATTCGACGGTCTGCTCCGCACGACGATCGGCGCCGGATACCGCCGCGACAACCTCCTCGAATTGCAGGCCCGAACCGGCTCGGTTGCCGACGCATCCCTGAGCGTCACGGCGAACATGAGCGAGGAGTTGTTCGTGTCCGGATCGTACTCGATCTATCTGACGCATACCACCGCCGGGGGGGAAGTGCCCGCCGCCGACGAACGTACGCATTCCGTCTCGCTGGCACCGACCTGCACGATCAACGGCGAGTCCCTGATCCACACGCTTTCGCTGACGTACGCGGGAACCTATGCGTCGAGTGATGACGCCGGGCCGTCGCGTACGAACGCGGTCACGGCTTCCTATGGTCTGGCATTCGTGGCGACGCCCCTCTCCCTGCATTGCTCGGCGAGCTATTTGGGGAGCGATGTCGGGTTCGGCGCGTCCACCACGGCGGGCGCGACGCTCGGCGGAACGTACCGGCTGTTGAACGGGGCGCTCGCGCCGAGCCTTTCGGTCGGTCTGTCGCGAAACGCCGTGGGCACGAACGCGGCCGGCCTCGGATATCTGCTGCGGGCCGGTCTGCGGTGGAACGTCACGCCAAAAATCGCGCTCGACCTGAACGGCAGCCTCAACGACGTACACAACGGGGCGGCCGGCGCGGCGGCGTTCCGCGAGAATACATTGCGGACATCACTGACCACACAATTCTAGCACCTCATCATACAAGGAGTGCTCTCCATGAAACAATGGCTGCTGATTGCCATGCTCGTGCTTCTCGGCGCGAGCGGCGCGGCCGCGCAGAAATTCGATCTGCGCGTGCACGTCAAGCCGAACCCCAGTCGATATCTCTCCGACTGGCGGAGCCAGCGCGAGACGGTGATGCTGAGCGTCACCAATCCCTGGGCCGGATCCGCCGATGTGAAGTTCGACGTAACGCTCTGGTTCCTGCGAAACGGGAGGAGGCCGATCGCGCGTACGCAACTCGACAGGGCGCCCGTTGTATCGATTCCCCCCGGCACGCACATCTACTTCGGTCAGGAGGTGGTGTCGATGGGGGCCTTCGACTACGACGACAGCGCCGAGGTGAAGGCCGTCCGATCCGGGCGGCTGCCGGACGGCGAATACGAGCTCTGCATCAAGCTGCTCTACGTGCCGAGGCCGGACTCGATCATCTACAGGAGTGAGGCGTGCGACCGGTTCACGATCACGGCGCCGCTGCGGCCGTTGCTGCTTGAGCCGCGGGATCAGGCAACGCTGAAGCCCGATGCACGCCCGCTGCTGCGTTGGACGTTTCCCGGGCGGTCGAGCGTCGGGACCCGATCGGTGATCAGCGTGTACGAGGTGCTTCCGGGGCAGGCCACCTCCGTCGAGGCACTGCGCGCGAACCCTACGATCCTGAAGGATGAGGTCGCGAATGTGACCGCGTATCTCTGGCCGTTCACCGGGGCGAATCTTGTCGACGGCAAGAGATACGTCTGGACGGTGCAGGGGCTCGACGATCGAGGCGTTCCCCTGGGTGAGGCGGAGGGGTTCGCTCTTCCGTTCACGTTCTCGGTGATCGGCGACTCCGTCCGCGGCGGCGGCGGCAAGGGAAAGCCCGACACGCCCATCGTGGTGCGGCCGGTGGACTCCGCGGATGGGGACCATGCCGGTGGCGGTGGGGGGCGGCACGACGGCGGCACGGACACGACACGGGGGCATGGGCCGGTAACCGACACGCCCTTCACGATCGATGAGCCCACGCGCGCGGTTCTGGACTCGATCGTCCGCGCCGATCAGGAGCCGGGGCCGTCGGCCGTCGGGACGATCGAGCTGATCGCGCCGCGCGACGAGCTCGGCCCGAACGAGCTGCGCCCGACCTTCTCATGGAGGGGGCCGCGCGGATGGAACGGCACGTACACCCTCAGGATTGCGGAGATCGACCCGAGCGATTCCAATACGCGGGAAGATGTCTGGCACACCACCGTGGTCGAGCGGCGCGGACTCTCCGGCGAAGAGTATCGGCTTGCCGCCGATGACCCTCGCCTGGTGTCGGGAAAGCGCTATCTGTGGGATGTGCGGGGATACGGCCCGCGCGGCGACCGCATCGCCGAAAGCCGCGCGCGCATGTTTTCGCTGGGGAGCGCCATGAAGCTTGCGATGCCGAGCTGCGCGCTTCTGGCGCTGCAAAGCCCTCCCTTCAAGGCGTGCGCCGGCTCGCCGTTCGCCGCCCCGCTGGTGTATCTCGATTACGGATGTGGCACGCCGACGTACACCATCATGCCGGAGCCGGACGGGTGGTTGCCGAGCCAGCCGTTCGTGATCCCGCCGTTGGAGCCGGGAGCGTACACGTTCGTGTTGACCGCGACGTCGGGCACATGCTCCTGTTCGCTCCCCTTCGACGTGAACGTCTACTGCGGCCCGGCCGGATCGCCGACCATCAATAATCCGGAGGTCTGCTGGGGGCAGACGGCAACGCTTTCGCTGACGGGCGTTGGAGCCTGCGGGCAGAGCGTGAAGTGGGACTATGTCGATCAGCCCGGCCCGATGGTCTGGTCGTCGCTCGGCACCACCGGCGGCACGGTGAACACCAATCTCATCAGGCCCGCGTGCCCTCCGGGACAGCCCTTCGCCTACCGGATCTATCGCGCCACCATCCATGCGTTGAACGAAGGGCTACCGCAGCCGGCACCGCCCGGTTGCGCGCCGGACATCCTCGGCTATGTGGTGCAGAAGGTGCACTGCCCGTCGAGCGTCGGCCCGGCGGCGGTCGACAAGCCGAAGCTCTGCCACGACCCGAGCGCTCCGGTGCCGTTGGATGTCTGTTTGTCGGTGCAGCCGGGGAACGTGCGCGGCGCGTTGACCTGGAAGCAGGTGAGTGGCCCCCCCCGTGCCGGGGCTCGCGAATCTGCCGACCACATGCATCACGATTCCCCCGCCCGGTTGCCCGACCGAGTACATCTTCGAGGCGTGTGCGGTGAACAACAGCTGCGCGGCGGCATGCTCGCGCGTCTCCGTCTTCGTGGACGTCCGCCCAACGCTCGCGGTCGCATGCAACCCCGCCGACGGCCTTGTCTGTCGCAACGGCGAGGCGGTGATGACGCTCACCGCTTCGTGCCCGATCGAGGATCTGCGAATCGTCTGGGAGCGGTCGTTGCTCGGGCCCGCCTCGGGCTTCGTCGCGAGCGGCAACACCGGCAGCGGGCAGAACACGGGGCAGGTGATGCAGAAGCAGTGGTGGCGTGCGCGGGTGGCGACGAAGTACGGCTTCTGCCCGCCGTGGATCTCGAACGTGATCGCGATCAACCTGATCCCGGGGCCGAACACGCCGTTGCTCAATCTATCGGGCACCGTGCTGAAGTGCCCGGGCGCCTGCACCACGCTGGTCGTCACCAATCCGGAGCCGGGCGTGACGTACGAGTGGTTCCGCAACGGTCTGCCGAGCGGGACCGGCCCGACGTTGCAGGCCTGTCAGGTGGGCAACTACTGGGTCTATGCGCACAATCAATGCGACTCGGCCCGCTCGAAGATCGTGGTCGTGAGCGACGACAATGTGTCGTTCAAACTCACAGGGCCATGTTGTACCAACAACGCACCCACCATCAAGCTCTGTCTCTCGAACGCGGCGTCCCCCAAGGGAGGGTCGTTCACGTATGCCTGGCAGGGCCCGGGGATCGTAGGGCCGGCCAACGGCCTGTGCATTACCGCGGCGCCGACCGGTCCTGCGCCCTATGTCTACTCCGTGACGGTGACCGATGTGATGGGATGCTCCGCCACGCAGCAGTGGAGCGTGCTCGATTGTCCGTAGTCCGAACAATTCATTCAACAACATTTCAACGAGGACGAGATATATGACAACGACAATTCGCGCGCCGCTTGCCTGTTTGCTCACGGCGATTTTCCTGACGGCCGGTGCGGCAACGGCGGCCCCGCCGCCCTGCAGCGTGCAGGTAAGCGGCCTCATCGGCCACGATGCACGAGGCTGCTATGTCGACCTGACGTGCAAGCCGTCCTGGACGCTGAATCCGAATGACTGCGCCGGCAGCGTGCCGTTCGGCATCGAGTTCGCACCAACCAACTCCGTGAAGATTGTTGGGATCGGGACGTTCTCCGGAACGTGGCTCTACGGTGCCACATACACCAAGATCGGAACCACAGGGAACTACACTGCCATACGCTGGACGAAGCCGCCCGGCAGCCCGTGCAACACAGCCAACGCCGTCACGTCCGGGCAGACCATCAAAGTCCGGGTGTATCTGAACATCGGCAGCGCTTCGTCGTGGGCGCTGAACGTCAGTCTGCTGAATGGAACTCTCAGCCCGTTGTGTCAGGCGTCGATCCTGCTCCAGAAACCGCTGAAGAATTACAGCCTTTCCTCGGCGCCGGGCCTTGTCTGCTCGGGGGATGTCGCGAAGCTCACGCTTTCGCCGCCCCCGCCCGACGGTTCGGTGACGTGGTACTTTCGCCCGGGTGCCGGATGTACGGCGCCCTTGACGCTCCCCGGGCCGGGCTGGACGGCGCTGGGGCCGCTGCCGAACCCGGTGAGCAGCAACGGTGGAATAACCTGGAACACCAACGAGGTCAACACTCCCACTTGTTATGTCGCGGTGATCCGTCAGGGATGTTTCGAGTACATCTCCTCGGTCGCCACGGTGAAGACGTGCCCGAAGCTGACCTCGGTGGCATGGAAGCCCCCCGCGCCGAACAACCTGACGATGATCGACGGACAGTACCACGCCTGCGGCTCCTGGAGCGGTACGCTGGAGCTGAGCAACGTGGACCCGGCGACGTGCCCAACCACGGTCGTCTGGACTCGCAACGGCGTCACGATCCCCGCGAAGCCGGGCGTTCCGTACGCCGTGTTGACCGGCGCGCTGACGAACACGGGGTCCGGAGCGGTCTGCCCGTCGGTGTCCTACGTCTTCAAGGCGGTGATCACCAACGTCTGCGGCACGATCGAGCGCACCGTTACCATCGTGGTCGACAGGGCCCCCGTTCCCGGTACGCTGACGGCGGTGCCGTCCGTTCCGCCGACATCACCCACGCCGTACCTCTGCTACGGAGGCTCGGCCCTGATCACGCTGGCGGGGGAGTGCGGCACGGTGCAACGCTGGGAGCAGAGCCCATACAACGAGATCACGAAAACGTGTGGTGCATGGACTCCCATCCCGGCCTCTGCCGGCCCCGGACCGGGTTCAACGAAGGTCTACCAGACGCGCAAGCTGTATGCGAGCACCTGCTTCCGGGTGCTGGTGAAGAACGGGGCGTGCACCGGCGTGCCGTCGGCCCCGGTGACGATTCTGGTGAAGCCGAACCTGACCGGTACGATCGCCGCGGTCGGCGGGAAGGTGATCCTCTGCCCGCCGCCGGTGACCTTGAACGCGACCACGACCTATGATCCGGGTGGATTTCCGAAGACGTTCGCATGGTTCAAGGATCGATACGACAACCAGGTGGGAAGCGGCGTTGCCGCGCTGGGGGTGACGTCGGTGCCGCCGTTCGGGCCGGGGAACTACTGGTGCGTTGTGACCGACGCGAACGGCTGCGGGTTCGCGCGCACCAACGCGATCACCGTCTGCGGCAAGCCGAGCGTGAGCATCTCCGGCCCGTGCGCCACCTGCAACGGCAAGAAGTCGGTGCTGACGGCGAGCGCGTGGAGCCCGTGCGGCGGGGTGACGTATCAATGGCATGATGCCGGCGGCAACGTGGTCGGCACCGGGCAAACCTGCACGGTGGTCGGCCCCGGGACGTTCACCGTCACGATCACCAGCACCGCGCTCGCGGGCTGCACGGCCACCTCCGCGCCGTTCGTGCTCGGGCTTTGTCCGTAGGTATGCGCCGGCAATGATTTGGGAGCGCCATCACAGCTCGAAGGGGGACGGAACGCGACGGGCGGTTGCAGCGATGCGGCCGCCCGTCCGGCCGTTGTGGGGAGAGGGCGTATGGGAGGGCCGGTGCGGTGTCCGGCGTCGCCGAACGAGCGGCGGCCGTGCCCCGGGCGCCGACCGTGAAGGCCGTGGTACGCGTGTGTGAAGCTTGTGTTACGCGGTGATAACAGAACGATAACTTGGCCGCAGCACGCATACCACGGTATGTTCGTGGACGCCGTCAGACGGCACGCATCTCGATCGGCTGCACGCCGCACCCCGAACGCTCCGTATCACGCAAGCATAATTTGTGGGCCCCTTCGGTGGGCCCGTATGTTTGTTGCAGTGATCGTCAACCTTCCACGCCTGGTTCTCGTTCGCACCCCGTGCGAGGATCATTCCCCGATGCTCATGATGAATCAACCGGTAGTACAACGACGCATGCTGCGCCCACGAAGGAAGACGAGCGAATACTCGCGTGACGTCGAGCACCGCGTCGAGAGCATTCTCGCCGAGTTGTATGACGTGCTCGGCATTCAGAAGCCCGATGATCTCTACGGTTCGGTGGTGATAGAGGCGCGTTATCAGAACGGCAAGCCGATCGGGCAGGTGGACGTGAACGTCCGCTACGTACTGAAGCGCGGGCGCGAGACCGACGACCGATAGACGAACGACAGACGACACGGCAATCCGCGCCGCGGCAGGGGCGGCCGGGCCAATTCCCTTCGTTGCGCGCGCAGCGAAGCTTGACATAGATACCGATCGATCCCGCGGGAGCGTTGCGAACTGCAAGCCCCGCCGGCGGCCTACCTCGAGACACATCGAGCGGCCTGCCGGCGGGGCTTTTGTTTTGCCGGCGCCCGCCGGCGACGATCGTTGAACGGGCACAGCAATGTGCGTGTGGATGGACGCGTTTCTGGTGACGCACCATGAACCACGACGACGACGTGTTGCGCCGACCGTGCTGAACGGCGGCGATCATCCTTCAGTTTCCATAATCCAAATCTCTGGAGAACAGATGAGGATCAGAACATTTGTACTGGCCGCCATCGCCTTGCTGGGCACGGGCGTTGCGGCACAGGCGCAGATCGTACCCGGCGCGGTTGCACTTCCCGATGTGATCACCGGCACGCGTACGCTCTCCGCGGACTCGATCTATCAGCTCGTGAACACCGTGAAGGTGGCCTCGGGCGGTCTGCTTTCGATCCCTCCCGGCACGCTGATCTACGGCAACGCGTTGGGCACGCGTTCCTGCCTGCAGATCGAGCGCGGCGGCAAGATCTATGCGAAGGGAACCGCCACCTGCCCGATCGTTTTCACCTCGGCCAAGCCGCAGGGACAGAAGGCGCCGGGCGATTGGGGTGGCGTCATCATCCTCGGCAAGGCAGACATCAATCAGGTCGGTGATACCGCGGTCATCGAAGGCGGCACCAACGGTGTCTACGGCGGCACCGACGACGCCGACTCGAGCGGCGTGTTGGAGTATGTCCGTATCGAGTACGGCGGCATCGCCTTCTCGGTGGACAACGAAATCAACGGTCTCACGCTCGGCGGCGTCGGGAACAAGACGGTGATCAGCCACATCCAGTCGAGCTACAACAACGACGACAGCTACGAGTTCTTCGGCGGTGCCGTCAACGCGAAGTACCTGATCGCCTTCGGCGGCATCGACGACGACTTCGACACCGACAACGGGTTCCGCGGTCGCCTGCAGTTCATCTATGGGCAGCGTGACTCGCTCTGGAGCGATCTGGCCGCATCGAGCACGTCGAACGGCTTCGAGGCCGACAACGATGCAACCGGTTCGGCGAACACGCCGCTCTCCAAGCCGATCGTTTCCAACGCGACGATCGTTGGTCCGTGGCGCGATGCCACGATCGCGGCGTGGGGACAGGACTTCTCGCGTGGTGGTCACTTCCGCCGCAACACGGACTACGGTCTGTTCAACACGGTCATCACCGGCTGGCCGGAGCCGATCCGCATCGACGGCGCCACGCTGAACCCGGCGTGCCCGCAGAACACGGATCTCGCGTTCGAGAACGTTGTGGTTACCGGCAATGCGCCGGAGGTGGTTGCCGCCGGCGGTGCCGTGCAGGCGACCGTGACGAGCTGGTTCGATTGCGCCGGTGCGAGCAACAACCGCGCCGGGAACCATCCGGCCGCGCTGTTGACCGCCGTGACGCAGACGGATCTGAAGAACCCGAACCCGATTCCGGCTCCGGGCTCCCCGGTCGCCACGGGCGCGGGCTTCACCAACACGCTCCTCGCAACGGGGAACAACTTCACGTTCACGACGACGACGTACAAGGGCGCGTTCGACCCCGCCGTTGCCCGCAACAGCCAGTGGGATATCGGCTGGACGAACTACGACCCGGCCGCCACGACCTACGTGAAGCACCGCACCGGTTGGAACCTGGTGAGCCTTGCGAACACGCCGGCCTCGGCCGACAAGAACGTGGTGTACAAGAACAACGGATCGAACGCCTTCCGCTACAACAACGGCTACACCGTCGACAACGTGCTCGATCCGGGCGTGGGCTACTGGATTCTCTTGAACGACAACTGCATCGTCGAGCAGAAGGGGAGCACCGTGTCGCTGCCGCGCACGGTTACCGTGACCCCGGGGTGGAACCTGGTTGCGACGGGCGCCAGCCAGCGCGCTCCGGTGGCCGGCATCACGGCCAACGGCACAACGGTGCTCTCCAGCTACTTCGGCTTCGACAACGGCTACACCGTGGCGACGAACCTGGAGCCGGGGAAGGCATACTGGGTGAACGTTTCGGCCGCCGGCTCGTTGACGTTCAACCCGTGATCGCGTGAGACATTCTGGGCAACCTCACTCGAACCCAACAACACAAACAAGAACAATGACAACTCGCAGATATATCACACGAACGATCGCAACGGCGTTTGCCTTTGCACTTCTCCTGGGCGTTACGGCCTACGCTCAGGTGAACTCGGACCTGACCCTCATCGTCGCCGACAACGGCGGCGCCAACCGCGACACGCTCCGCTGGGGCGTCAAGGTGGCCGCCACGAACGGCATCGATGCCGCACTCGGTGAGGAAGAGCAGCCGCCGGCACCGCCGGACGGCGTGTTCGACGCGCGCTGGGTGAACGTCGGCACGAGCAGCAACTTCGGCCAGGGCGTCAAGAAGAACTATCACGCCAACAACGCCGGCCTTCGCGACACCTTCCGTCTGAAGGTGCAGCCGGGTGCCGCCGGATATCCGATGACGCTCACGTGGCCGAGCCTGACCTCGTACTTCGGCACCGCCTCGCTCCGTTTTGTCGACGGCGACGGCAACGCCTTCACGCAGGACATGAAGACGGCCACGAGCTTCAGCTTCTCGAATCCGTCGTCCAACTCGTCGACGATCACGATCACGACGTTCCAGCCGGCGGCTCCGTCGGCCGGCATCGGCGCCTCGCCGTCGCCGCTGAACTTCGGCATCGTCAACTTCCCGTCGCCGGGGACGAAGACGGACTCGGTGACGATCTCGAACACGGGTGCCACGAACATCCGCGTCGACAGCCTTCGCGCCACCGACACGCACTTCGTTGTCGCGACGCCGCCGACGTTCCCGCAGACGATCGCCCCGGGCGGTTCGATCAAGGTGGGTGTGGTCTTCACCACCCCCGCCGCCGGCTCGTTCACCGGGACGCTTCGTGTGTATCACGATCAGGCCGGTTCGCCGCTCAACGTCACGCTCTCGGCCAACGCGTCGAGCGGTGAGGGCATCTACCTGAAGACCATCACGCGCAATCTGTTCGACAACCGCGTGGGCGTCTACAGCGACTACATCGGCATGAAGTACAGCGGCGGCACCGCGGTGCAGGGTATTCAGTTCAAGGTGCAGGTGCCGAACACGCTGCTCAAGGTGAAGAGCATCGAAGTGGGCCCGAGCCTCTCGAACCCGCTCGACTGGACGTTCGATTACGAGCTGACGAATGCGGTGAGCGGCTCGGAAGCTCTGGTGATCCTCTACGGCCGCGACACCACGGTGAACCTGCCGGCCGGCACGTACGACAGCCTCTTCCGCGTGCGCTATGATGTGAAGGACATCAAGATCTGCGACGGCGCACTCGGCGGTGACTCCGTGGTGGCTCGCATGTACCTGAGCGATCCGCAGTCGGTGCTGGCCACGAACCTCGGCGAGAGCGCCGGCCTGGGCCTCGACGCCAACCGCGACTCGACGGTCTACACGATCTACAACAGCTCGTCGCGCGGCGACGTCAACTGCGATGATCGCGTGGACGTGCTCGACGTGCTGGAGATGATCGACGTGATCCTCGGCCGCAAGACCTTTGCGCCGTGGCAGTTCAACCGTGCCGACCTGGCCCCGTGGAGCCCGTCGTGGACCCCCTCCGGCGTGCAGGTCTTCAGCGATGCCAACAACTACGGCGACGCCAAGTTGAACGTGCAGGACGTGGTGGTGATCGCCAACGCGATCCTGAACGAGACGTGGCCCGACGGCATCCAGCTCTTCAAGGCGCAGGACGGCAACGACGGTCTCGGCGGCGCGATCGGCTCCCCGGCACCGGGCGCGTCGATCTACGATGTGAAGTTCCTCTACACGATCGCCCGCAACGGTATCGATGTTCGCATGCAGAACGTGGTCCCGGTCAAAGGCATCCAGATGAAGCTCAAGGCCGCCGACGCTCCGAGCGATCTGGACGTGAAGCTGAACGAGCTGGTGGCAAAGAACTTCACCGTGCAGAAGAAGATCGTCGACGGTGAGGTGCGCATCCTGATCTACTCGCTCGCCGGCGACATGGTGCCGGTCGGCGACGAGAACCTGATGCAGATGCCGTATTCGGTGACCTCGCCGAACCAGATCTCGGTGATCGAGCCGATCACCGTGGGTGGTGCGGACAATCAGTCGCTGAAGGTCGAGTACGAGATCCTGAACGTCGCCGGTGTGAACCTCAATGAGGCCGCCGCCGCCTTCGAGCTCTCGAACATGCCGAATCCGTTCAAGGGGAACACCACCATCAACTACACGCTCGCCGCGCAGGCCAACGTGACGCTGGTGGTGACCGATGTGAAGGGTGCCGAAGTGGCCCGCCTGTTCCAGGACGCGCGTCAGGAGCAGGGCGCCCACGCCGCGACCTTCAATGCCGCGAAGCTCGCCAACGGCACGTACTTCTACACGCTGACGGTTGATGGAACCTCGGTGACCAAGCGTATGGTCATCGCCCGATAAGGGTTCCCGGAGTTAGGGTATGCATACGGCGACGCCACGTCGCCGGCAATACAACGAAAGGGCGGAATTGAGGCCGCCGGTATACGACCATTGCTGTGGTCGGCGCCGGCGGCCTCGCCGCGTTCGGTCTGTGCGAGAGCGGTCGTCGCGGCGCTGCGCCGATCGGGCCTGTTCCTCCGCTCCGCAAGGGCGGCAGGGCCCAGCGAAGGGCGTCGGCCCCCCGATACATTCCCGATACATCGGGATCTTCGACCGGATCTTCGACCGGATCTTCGACCGTAAGGGCGGAGGGACTCGCCGGCAACGCAATGCCTGCCGGGAGCGGCGCTCTTTCGGGGCCCGGTTGTCGACGGGGCGCATCGCACCCGTGGGCCCTCGCCCCCGGCCGGTGCCTGCCGCCCTTCCAGGATTGCTTTTGGTCCGGTGCTCGTCACCGGGACACATGCCGTTGACAATTGTCCGTCGCCCTTCCAATGTTCCCTGGCAGCCGCAGCGTCCTTCGAACGAATTATGCGACCGACGGCATCGCTTTTTGGGCCCGGATCGCCGAGTGCGCGTCGGGCCGTCGCACGCGCCCCACATCAGCAAAGGATAACTTGGCAACCCCCCACCGTGGGCTCTATGTTTGCACCCGTCAAGACGATTGAACCATCATGTGGTGCGCGCTCTACGAGGGAAGCGCGCATCGTGTGGTGACCAAAGGCGCCGGCGCCGCAAATTCAACCCCAGCCCCTCGCGCGATCACACGCGTCCCACCGCGTGCGCGCGGACGGGGGGCGGATCCAACTTCCAACAGGTCGGGAGCGTTGCGTACCGCAAGCCCCGTTGAATGCTCGAGTGCAGTTGTTGCAGGGCATTCAACGGGGCTTTGTGTTGACGCGACGCCCGGGCGCCCGCACATCGGGCAATGTGCGGGCGGGCCTCTCCCGATCCTGCTCCTCTTGCCATTGACCAGCCAAATATCAACTGTCGTATGATCATCCGCTTCCGCACTACACTTCTGTCGGTCGTCGTTGTCGCCGCCGTTGCCGCGCCGTCCATGCTTCGTGCTCAGGTGAGCCTCGATATTCCTCTTGTCGTCACCGACCACGGCGACGGATCGGTCCCGGGCCGCGACACGCTCTACTTCGGCGTGAACCCGACGGCCACCAACGGCCGCGACGCCGCGCTGGGCGAAGAGGAGCAGCCGCCCGCTCCGCCGGAGGGCGTGTTCGATGCGCGCTGGGTGAACGTGGGAAGCTCCAACAGCTTCGGCCAGGGGGTCAAGCGCAACTACCGCGCGTACATGACGGGCGACCAGACCGACACGTTTCGCCTCAAGATGCAGCCCGGCTTCAAGCAGGGATCGAACGGCTACCCGGTAACGCTCACGTGGCCGAGCCTCGCCGACAAGTTCGGCGCCGCATCGCTCCGGTTCGTCGACGGTGACGGCAACCCGTCGACGCAGGACATGCTGGCCGCCACGTCGTTCACCTTCAGCAATGCATCGGCCAGCATCTCCACCGTGACCATCGTGACGTCGCGGCCGAAGTCCACCTCGGGCGTGACGATCGCCGAGGCCACGCTCAATCTGAAGCTCAGCTCCGCGCCGAACCCGGTGCATCGCGGAGAGGGGGCCTCGCTCAGCTACACGCTTCCGGCGCCGGCGCGTGTGGCGCTCACGGTGTACAACGCGCTCGGCGAGCAGATGGGCGTGTTGGCCGATGAGCGGCAGACATCGGGGCGTCACGTCGTGAACGTGGCAACGACCATGCTGCCGGCCGGCAGCTACTTCGCCGTGATCACGGCCGAGAAGCTGACGATGGCGTGCCGGTTCGTGGTGGTGGAGTAATCGCGCCCGGCACATATCCCGCAGCGCATGCGAGACGCGGAGGATTGATGCGCAGCCGCGCGCACGTCGACGTGGAAACGTGGACGAGCGCGCGGCGCGCATGAGGAGTGGACCGGACGATTTGTGATCGAACAACAGCTTCAGCAACACAAGGGCATGATGTCATCCTCGATATTGTTTCGCAGAGCAACCCGCACCCTTCCGGTGCTGCTCGCGCTGATGGTCGGCGCAACGTTGAATGCCGCGGCGCAGACCGCTTCGGGTGAGATCCGCGGCACCGTCACGTCGCAACAGAGCGCCGAGCCGGTGATACGTGCGTCGGTGGCCGTCACCGGGACGAAGCTCGGGGCGATCTCCGACTTGAACGGCGGCTTCACGGTGCGCCGCGTGCCCGCCGGGCGCTACACGCTGCGCATCACCTGCCTGGGCTATCGCCCGGTGGAGATCCCCGACGTCGAGGTGGGAGAGAAGGCCGTGCGCGTGGACGTGGTGATGCAGCCGGTTGTCGTTCGTAGAGAGGAGATCACGGTCACGGCCAAGAGCGGGCGCGGCACCGAGGCGGCGTTGTTGAACGAGCGGAGGAAGTCGGCCAACGTCAGCGACGGGATCTCTGCGGCGCAGATCCGGCGCCTGCCGGATGCGACCGGTGGCGAGGCGCTCGGGCGCGTCACGGGTCTCTCGATCGTCGGCGGCCGGTTCGCGAACGTGCGTGGCTCGAACGAGCGGTACAACAACACTCAGCTCAACGGTGT
>CAZJYH010000017.1:16250-18795 GCA_964549365.1 uncultured Alphaproteobacteria bacterium | reverse complement strand
CGAATTCGATCACACTCTTCTCGGCGATGCATCATTGCGATTATTCGTGGATGATTTTTCCCCCGTGCGCCGTACGCTCGACGCGAGCGGTTTCATCGACGCCCCGTTCGGAGCCGTCACGTTCGGCCTCCTCTCCTACTTCCGGCGACACGGCGATTCCTGGGCGCTCAACACCACGCCGCAGGCCGCGTGGTACATGACCGACATGAGCGTCACGGTGGCCTCGAGTTTCGAGTGGGGGCACATCGACAGCACGGCCCCGGGCGAAGGGGCCGGCGTTCCGACATCGGACGGCGGCGGCCGAACGGCGTTGTCGGTCTCCGGAAACATTCAACGAGATCTGTACGTGCAAAGCCGCTTCGCGGTCGCCCACAGCAGCGGACGCATCGACGCGATGAACCTGGCCGCCGCCTACTCCATCCTCCCGGAGGTCAGGCTCGGCGTCTCCTACGACGTCGACTCGATGCAGTGGGGCGCGGGGCAGCTCGGAACGCAGGCATCCATCAGCCTGTTCGATCGCGACGTGCTCCTTTCGCTCAGCTATCTGGCGCCCGTGCGCAGCATGGAAAAAGGAACGATGCGGATGGATCTCGGCCTCAATCTCGGCTTCGGACGACTGCGCAACCTGACGACGTCGAACGAGGGGCAGATCGTCAGCGCGTCGTTCGTCAACGGAGGGCTGCTGCTCTCGCCGTCGGGCATCGAGCCGCGCGGCGACGCGGTGGTGGGACGCTCGTCGGTGATGGTGCGAGCCTTTCGCGACGACAACGGGAACGGCCGATGGGACGCCGGCGAGGAGGCGCTGGGCCCGCTCGGCGCGACGTTGAACTACAGGAACATGCAGACCGCCGGCGCCGACGGTCGGTTTTTCGGAGTGGCGGAGGATGAGGAATACGCGGTGGAGGTGGACCGATGGGCGTTCGCCGATAGCGAGATCTTTCCCCGCAGGACCACCTACGACATCTACGCCGTGTCGAGCACCGTGCACGTGATCGACGTTCCGTTCGCCCCCGGCTTCGATGTCGGCGGCACGTGCGCGGTCATTCTGAGCGACGGCCGCAACGGCGGCGGGATGTACACATCGTTGTTCAACGGACTGCGCGCCCGATTGTCGTCGGCCGACGGCATTTCGGAATACGACGGCGAGGTGTTCAGCGACGGCGAGCTGACGTTCAGTGGGGTTTCGGCCGGCACGTACACGCTCTCGTTCGACGTGCGGCAGCTCGACGAGCGCGGCGTGCGCCCTGCGGTGCCGGCCGTGCCGCTCGTGGTCGACGCGACGCGACGAACGCTCCCCCCGGTGGGATTCGTGTTGCACTCGACGACCACGGCGCCCGACTGAACGCCGGCGAGTGAGCGCTCCGGCAGGGAGGTGCCGAGGAAGCGGGCAACGCGCCCGGAACGAATCAACGAATCAATGTTGCCGCCGACGGCATCGCCTTGACAATCGATCGCCACACGGGCGTGATGCAGCAATGCCGAGGGAGTCACAGACGACACGACGAACGCCCTCGGCACAGGGGGGCACCCCACCGGACGACCGGCACGCAAAGCTGGTTGCCCTTTATACGCATTACCATCGGAGCCTGCGCGCCTACTGCACACGATTTCTGAACGACGCCGAAACGGCGCGGGACGTTGCCCAGGAGATCTGGGAGCGAGTGCTGCGGTTGCTTGCATCGGACCGCGTGCTTCCGGATGACCCGACGGCGCTGTTGCTGACCATCGCCCGCAATCTCTGCCTCGACGTCGTCAAACAGACACGGCCGCACGCCACGCTCGACGATGTGCCCGAAGAGCAATTGCCGGTCGTCGCTCAGCCCGAACCGTCGTACCACCAGGAACTTCTCCGGATCGCACTTCCCCGTCTGCGCGAGCCCTATCGCCGGCTGCTGGAGCTCTACCTCGCCGGCTACTCCTACGAGGAGATCGCGGCGATGCGCGGCGAGCCGATAAGCACCGTGAAGATGCGGGCCTGGCGCGCACGCGCGGCGCTCCGACGGATCATCGAACCGCTCACGATGAACGACGACGGCTGAATGCGGCGCCGCGCCGAGTGCCGAGTGCCAAGTGCCGAGTGCCAAGTGCCGAGTTCAAAATTCAACGTTCAAAATGCCGGGCGCTGTCCGGGTGCCACGTTCAAAGTTCCAAGTTCCAAGTTCTACGTTCAAAGTTCTACGTTCAAAGTGCCGGGGCGAGAGTGGTGTATACTCGGGTGTACAGGGTGGGTTGAGCACCACGTTCCAAGTTCTACGTTCTAAGTTCCAAGTGCTGGGGAGACGGCGTTGTATACTCGGGTGTACAGGGTGGATTGAGCACCACGTTCCAAGTTCCAAGTTCCAAGTTCCAAGTTCTAAGCTCCAAGGTGCGGGCGTTGTATACCTCGCTTCCCGCATCTCCCAACTCGCCACTCGCTTCTCGCCACTCGCTTTCATCACCCTTCAACCAGCGTCCAGCCACCAGCGTCCAGCTACCAGCGTCCAGCCACCGGCGTCCAGCCACCAGCGTCCAGCCACCAGCGTCCAGCCACCAGCGTCCAGCGTCC
>CAZJYH010000017.1:6394-16150 GCA_964549365.1 uncultured Alphaproteobacteria bacterium | reverse complement strand
CCAGCGTCCAGCCACCAGCGTCCAGCGTCCAGCCACCAGCGTCCAGCCACCAGCGTCCAGCTACCAGCGTCCAGCCACCAGCCACCAGCGTCCAGCCACACCCGCCCTCGCGTTACAAAATCCCGTGCCCCCGAACCGGTACCGGCGGGGGGCTTGCGTCGTTATTAATACACACGGTTCGCTCGACGTTGATATCTCGAGTCCAGGCGGACCGTATGCGGCAATGTGATGATGACGATGTCGAGGACCTGATTGCCAACGCCGAGGCACGGCCCGAGCCGTCTCGATCGTGATGCGGAGGCATCGGCACCCCTCGATCACGTCGCCAACCCTGCCGCGCCTGAGCACGGATCGGCGTCGACGCCCGGCGGCGACGCAACCGATGTCCATCGGCGATTCGTGCCGGCCACAACTCTCCCGTTGATCTCATCATCCCGACGCCGTCGTGCGGGCGAGGCGACCGCCTGATCGTTCCGGCGCACGCACGAGGCCCCGCCGACCGGAATGCGGGCCGTCCCGCTCCCTCGTGTCGAGCCGCCGATCGACGCTCGCACGAGGCTCCGGTTGTCGGGAGCGCGGCGGATCAACGACCTCCCCAACAACAGTGCGCACGGATCATCGATGAAACGTCTGCTTGTAGCCCTTACCCTCTGCGCCGCGTGCCTGTGCACCGAGCGAGCTGCGGCGCAACACGAGTACGATATCTGGTACTTCGGCCAGGGGTTCGGCCTCGACTTTCGCGGCGGCGCCCCGGTGATCGCAACCGGCAGCGCAATCTGGACGGCCGAGGGATCGGCCGGCATCTGCGATCGCCTCAGCGGTGCGCTCCTCTTCTACACCGACGGCGCCTCGGTCTACGATCGGCTCCACGCCCGCATGCCGAACGGCTTCAACCTCAACGGCCACATCAGCAGCACGCAGTCGGCCGTGGTGGTTCCGATGCCGGGCGACACCACCAGGTACTACATCTTCACGACCGACCAGGAGGGGTACGCCGCGCCGAATCGAGGAACCGCCTACTCGATCGTGGACATGACGCGCAACGCGGGCCGCGGCGACGTGACAGTGAAGAACGTGGCCATGCGCACCCCGACGGCCGAGAAACTGATCGCGGTGCCCCACTCGAACGGGACGGATACCTGGGTGATCGTGCACGGGCTCGGCGGGAACAGCTTCTACGCCTACCTGGTGGACAACGTCGGCGTCGCGGCGGCGCCGGTGATCTCCTCGGTCGGCGCCTCGCAGACGAGCCCACCGGGACCGACGATCTGGACGGTCGGCTATCTGAAGTCCTCGCCGAGCGGGCGCAGGCTCGCGAGCGCCTGCGAGGGGCCGGGGCTGGTGGAACTGTTCGACTTCAATCCGTGCTCCGGTGTGGTGAGCAATGCGATCCAGTTGGACAACACGCCGCTGAACGCGCCGTACGGCATCACGTTCTCGCCGGACAACGCGCGGCTGTACGTGGCCGCGAACCGCAAGCTTGTGCAGTACGATCTATCGCGATACGATTCGGCGTCGATCGTGGCCTCGCGTGTGCAGCTGAACGATCCGGCAAACCCGGCGGGCGCCGAGATCGGCGGCGCGATGCAGATCGGCCCCGACGGAAAGATCTACACCGCCAACAGCAACTGGGTGGGGGTGATCAACAGCCCGAACGCCCTCGGGCAAAGCTGCAACTACGTCTCGAGGTCGATCCGCGTCAGCACGATCTTCGGCGCCTTCTGGCTCGGCCTTCCGAACAACATCGACGCCGCGCGCACGCCCGGCGCCCCTCCTGCCGGCGTCACGCTTGCGCCGGTGGGCCCGATCGACCTCTGCGCCGGCGACAGCGTGGTCGTCACCGCGCCGAGCGGCTTCCGTTCGTATCGCTGGTCCAACGGCGACACAACCCGCACAACGGTCGTCCGCGCATCGGGCACCTGCACGGTTGAGGTGGCCGACAGCAACGGATGCACCGACGCCGGCTCGATCCTCGTGCGCGTGCATGCACCGCCGCAACCGACCATCGAGCCCGACGGCCCGACCTCCTTCTGCCTCGGCGACAGCGTTCGCCTGCAGGCCACGCCCGGCATGGCCTCGTATCGATGGTCCACCGGCGCGCTCACCGCCTCGATCTTGGCGCGCACGGCAGGACGCTACAGCGTGGACGTCGTCGACAGCAACGGATGCGCCGGAACCGCGGCGCTCTCGATCACGGTGCACCCGAACCCGCAACCGACGATCACGGGTCCCGCGACGTTCTGCCACGGTGAGCGCGCGACGCTCGACGCCGGGCCGGGCTATGCGGCCTACCGATGGTCGAGCGGCGAGACGACGCAGCGCATCACGGCCGTCGGCACGGGCACCTTCACCGTGGAGGCCACCGACACGAACGGCTGCACCGGCCGCTCGGCGCCGTTCACCACCACGCAACTCGCGCGGATCGACCCGAGGATCGACCCGCTCCGGCCCGCGACCTTCTGCGAGGGAGACAGCACGGTGCTGAGCGCGGCGGCGGGATATCGCTCATACCTCTGGTCCACCGGAGCCACCGGCCGGAGAATCACGGCGCGCGCAAGCGGCCGCTACGCACTGCGCGTGATCGACACGAACGGCTGCGCCGACAGCACATGGATCGACGTGGTGGCCAACCCGCTCCCGACGCCCGTGATCGCCCACGGCGGCCCGCTCTCGTTCTGCGCCGGTGAGGTCGTGGTGCTGGACGCCGGCCCGGGGTACGCAATCTATCAATGGTCCACCGGCGAGCGGACGGCCACGGTGACGGTGCGCGAGGGCGGCTCCTACGTGGTGACCGTGACGGACTCCGCCGGCTGCACCGCCGCCGCCGCCGTCGAGGTCGTCGTCAACCCGCTCCCCCGCGCCGCGATCAACGGCCCGGTCACCGTCTGCCCGAACGCCGTCTGCACCTACACCGTCCCCGATCTGCCCGGCGCGCTCTACCGCTGGGATCTGACCGGGATGGGGACGATCATCGGCGGGGCGGGCACGAACGCCGCGACGGTCCGCTGGGGCGCCTCCGGCGCGGGGACGATTCGCCTGTTCCTGCTCACCGCCGCCGGCTGTTCCGACTCCTCCACGATCGCGGTGCGCATCGGCACGCAGCTGGTGCCGACGATCACCGCCGACCGCTCCACACGGCTCTGCGACGGCGACTCGGTGACGCTGGATGCCGGAGCGTACGCAACGTACCGCTGGTCCACCGGCGACACGACGCGATCGATCCGCACGGCACGGCCGGGCGCGTACACGGTGACCGTGTCGGGCGCCGACGGCTGTTCGGGGACGTCGGACCCAGTGACGGTGGTCGCCGCGCCGACGCCGACGCCGATCATCACCGCCCCGCGCGGGACGGCCGTCTGCGCCGGCGACAGCGTGCTGCTGGACGCGGGGCCTGGCTTCACGGAGTACCGCTGGTCCAACGGCGCGCGCTCACGCACGATCGTCCTGCACGCCTCGGACACAGTGGGGGTGACGGTGACCGACAGCGGCGGCTGCCGCGGCGCGTCCGCGCCGGTCATCGTGGAAGTCCGGCCGATCCCCACGCCGGGAATCGACGGGCCTCGTGCCGCCTGCCGCGACGCGGTGATGCACTACACCGCCTTCGATTCGGCGGGGCGGCCGTTCGCGGCGCGATTCACCGCCGTCGGCGGCGTGATCCTGTCGGGCGCCGACACGCCGAGCATCGCGGTGCGCTGGGGGGCCGGCCCTACCGGCATCATCGATCTGATCATTGCCGACGCCGCCGGCGGCTGCGAGGCGCGCGCGCGCCTCCAGGTGGCGATCGGCGACACAATGCAGCCGCAGATCACGCCGAGCGATTCGGCCGCGCTGTGCGGAGGCGGGAGCGTCACGCTCGATGCCGGGACCGGCTACGCGCGGTATCGATGGTCCACCGGCGACACGGTGCACGCGATCACGGTGAGCGACTCCGGCCGGTACGCGGTGACGGTGACCACGGCCGACGGATGCTCCGGCTCGGCCGTCGCATCGGTCCGGCTCGCGACGCCGCCCGCGCCGATCATCCTCCCCGACGGCGGCGTCACCGTCTGCGCGGGCGAGAGCGTGGTGCTGGAGGCTCCCCCCGGATTCGCGGGCTATCTCTGGAGCACCGGCGAACGGACCCGCACGATCACCGCGCGGGCCTCCGGCGCGTACGTCGTGACCGTGACCGACGGCAACGGATGCAGCGGCACCTCTGCAGCGACGCGCGTGGAAATCCTGGCGCCGCCGGACCCGCCGATCATCACGCGCGCCGGCGCATCGCTTCTTTCCACACCGGCGGTCGCCTACCGCTGGCTCCGCGGCGACACGGTGCTGGCGGCCGAGACACGGCAAACGCTCGGCGCGCCGACGCCCGGAACATACCGCGTGGAGATCCTGGATTCGAACGGCTGCCCGGCCAGGTCGGAACCGTTCGAGGTGCGCGGCGGCTCCATCATTCGCTTCGACACGGTGCGCGCGAAGGTGGGCGAACCGGTACGGTTGACCCTGAGCATCTCGCCGCCGCTCGGCGCCGGCGAGATGGTGCGAGGGTTCCGCGTGGAGGTTCACATCCCCCCCCGCTCGCTCTTCGTGCTGGGGATCGACACGTCGTCGGACGCGGCGCAGGCGGGCACGACCGCGCTGCACGCCGGGCGCGACGGGAACATCACGCTGGAGCGGAACGCAGGTGCGCCGCCGATCGCCGGCACGGTGCTCGCGCGCCTGGTGGTTGAAGGGCTCTCGACGGGCGAGCCGCTGAACCCGGTCGCGATCGCGGGCGTGCGCATGAGCGGGACGGTCGGCATCACGGCGACCGATCCGGGACTGGTGATACTGGAGGGGTGTTCGATCGCCGGAGGCTCCTCGTTCGGGCGCGGCGTGACGATCCTCTCGGTGCGCCCGGTCCCCGCGTCCGACGGCGCGGGCGTTCACTACACGGCCCCGCGCGGATCGCTCCCCACCCTGCGCCTGACCGACGCGGCCGGGCGTGAGGTGCTGTCGACGGCGCTGCCGCCGGGGGATGGGATGGAACAGCGAACGGATCTCGACCTCAGGAGCGTGGCCTCCGGGGTCTATCTGCTCGAGCTGCGACTCGACGCCGATCGCAGCGCGCGCGCAATCGTCATCAGCAAATAGCACGAGGCTCCCCATGTGGTTCCCCCCAATGCAACGCCCGCGTTCGGCGCACGGCACCGACGGTTCGGCCCCGATGCCGGCGGCACGGCGCCGCGCGGTCGCGCCGCCGATGATCGCCGCCGCAATGATGATCGCCGCCGCCGCGGGGGCGCAGCCGGTGCCGACTCCGACGGCGTCATCGTCGACGACATCATCCGCGCGGTTGTTCGTCGGCGTGGGGGCCGGGATCGACGCGGTGTTCGATCGGGCGCAGGCCCCGGTCTACCCCGGCTCGTACGACTGCGGAGCGTTCGATCGTGCAACGGCGGCCCGGCCGCACGCCGATGCGGAACTGGTGCTTCCCGAACTCTTCGCCGAACGCCTCGGTCTCGGCCTGGCGCTCGGGATCGAGGCCGTCTCCGGCATGTACACGGCGCTGCCGACCGAGCCGACGGTGATCGTCGATGAGACCACCGGCGCGCTGCTGCGGCTCGACCGCGAATATCATCGCACCTACCGCGAGACCTCGGTGCGCGCACGGATCGCGGCGGAGTACCGACCGGCGGGACCGCTGCTGCTCCGGCTCGGCATCGGCCTGGCCTATCGCCTCTCGACCACGCACCGGCAGACCGATGTGGTGACCGGCCCGGGGAACCTGCGGTTCGCCGACGGGCTCAGCGAACACCCGATGCCGGACGGCGCGCCGTTCGCACCGGGCGCGCTCGCTCTGGAGCCGACGTTCGCCGTGGGCTACACGCTCCCGCTCGGCGCGCGTGCGCTGCTGCAGCCGGTCGCGACCGTGAGCTACGACGTCGCCTCGGCCGCCGGAGGGGAGCGCATCGGCGTGGGGATCGGCGCGCGCCTGCTGTTCGATCTCACCCCCGTCCCGCCGCCGGCTCTGAACGAACCGATCGCGAAGGCTCCGGCACCAACGACCGCCCCCCTTGCCGTGGCGGTGCGGATGACCGCTCTGGACTCGGCGCAGCACGGCGTTCCGCTCGCGCGCATCTCGATCAACGAGGTCATCTCGCGGCGCATCGTCCCGCTCCTCCCCGCCGTCTTCTTCGAGCGCGACGCGACGAGCCTCCCCGGGCGGTACGTGCCGCTCGCGCCGGAGGAGGCGGACCGCTTTGCGCGGGGGACGCTGGAGAACATCGGGACCTACGACATGCAGCACCTGACGCTCGACATCGTGGGGGCGCGCATGCGTGCGGTGCCGGACGCAACGCTGACGCTGACGGGCATCACCTCCTCCGACGAGGAGCCGAGGCTGGGCGCGCGGCGCGCGGAGCGGGTCCGTGACTACCTGATGAGCGTCTGGGGAATCGCCGGCGCACGGCTGCGGATCGGCGCCGGGAACGGCTTCCTGCGCCGCTCCAGCGAGACGGACGACGACGGGCGCGCGGACAACCGCCGCGTGGAGATCGCTTCGGACCGGGACACGGTGACCGCGCCGGTGACCACCGAGCTGGTATCGCGCGAGTTCAACCCGCCGATCGTCCGGGTGGAACCGGTGGTGAACGCCGGGGCCGGCGTCAAGCGCTGGGCCATGACGATCTCGCAGGGGCCGCGACGGGTGGCGAACTACGGCGGCGATCAACGCGGCGGGCTCGAGCGCGCGGATTTCATCTGGAGGCTCGCGGACTCGACGACGGACGCGGAGGGGGCGGGACTGAGCTCCTTGCTGAGCGCCGAGCTGACCGTGGAGGATTCGGCGGGGGCCGTGGCGACCGCCCGCGCGGATGTGCCGCTGACGGTGGAGCGGCATGTGCTCGTGACGGACGGCCGCATCGAACGCTTCGCCGATCTGGAGCACATTCAGTACACGCTCGTCGGGTTCGACTTCGACTCGGAGGGGCTCGGGCACGAGAGCGATCGCGCGCTGCGCGACATGGCGAGCATGACGCACACCGGCGCGCGCGTGACGATCGTCGGCTACACGGACCGCATCGGGAACGAGAATCGCAACCGGGCGCTCTCGGCCGCGCGGGCCGCCAAAGCCAGCGCGCGCATGCGATCGGCGCTCCTGGAGCAGGGGATCCGCGACGTGACGGTGGAGATGGTCGGGGCCGGCGTCGAGACGTCGCGCTTCACGAACGAGACGCCCGAGGGGCGCATGCTCTCGCGCAGCGTGCTGATCACCGTGGACCAGGACGCGGTGAGCGAGCAGGGTACGGGGGGCAGGTGATGGAGGTGGCGGGAAGCGAGTGGCGGTGACGCGATGAGAAGTATGAATGGCAACTATATACTTGGCAGACCCATGCTTGTCATCCCCGTGATACACCCCGATCCAATCGGGGCGTACGCGGGGATCCACCCGACTAACGCATGGATGCGCTTCGCAGCTCTTCGAGTCCCGCTTTCGCGGGAATGACAGATTGGAGCATCAGCTCCAATCCCGCAGCTTCTGCGTCGTTGGGGCGTTCAAGTATGTAGTCGCCACTCGAACGGCTCTGTACACCCGAGTATACACCACCCTCACCCCGGCACTTTGAACTTGGAACGTGGCACTTGGAACTTGGAACGTGACACTTGGAACGCGGCACTCGAACGGCTCTGTACACCCGAGTATACAACACCCTCAGCCCGATACTTGGCACTTGGAACTTGGCACTCCTTCGGGCGTAGCCCGTGTCTGGCATTCGACGCTGTGCCGTAACTGGTCGGCAACGCGGAACCGGAAGCCGAGGAGGTTCCAAATTCAGCATTTGTCATTCTGAATTCTCGCCTTTATCATTTCTCATTCCTCATTCTCCCCGCATTCATCACTCGCAATTGCCTCCTCGCACTCCCGCAGCACCTCGAGCGCCCATTCGAGGTCGGGCGAACGGAGGGCGGTGTAGATTCCTACTGCACGCTGTGCATACGGGAGCGCCTCGACGGCCTTCCCCTGTCGCGCCAGTGCCTTTGCTACGCGGCCGCAGTCTCCGGCGATCAACTCCTGACGCCCCACCTTTTCGGCTTGGGTGAGCGCCTCCCGGGCCAGCGTTTCCGCTCCGGACCAATCCTCGTGATCCAGCATCAGCGCGGCAAGATTGCCCGTGCTGCCAGCCACCCCTTCCGCGTCATCGACCGCGCGGGCAACACGCAACGCCTCGCGAAAGTCCCGCTCCGCGGCGTCGAGGTCACCGGAGAACCGCTCGGCGTCGGCGAGGCAAATCAGGCAAATAGCCACCTCGACGCTCTCTGCGGAGAGGCTGCGTGCCAGGCCGAGCGCTTCCCGGTGGGCTGCTGCTGCGGCGGGATAGTCGCCTTTCAATTGGTGGCCAATCCCGCGCAAACGAATCGCAAAGGCCCGTTCGCGGGCACCGGTCCCTTCTTTATCCCAGTGCGTCGCCGCACGCTCCGCGCAGGCGAACACCTCGTCCGCCTGCCCGCGCAGATAGTGAACCCAGCCTACCCCGAGTGCCCGCCAGCCGGCATTCTCGAAATCGCCGGCCGCCACGGCTCTCGATTCCGCCTGCTGCTCCAGCGACAACCACTCGTCCCAACGGCCGGTGAAATCGAGGAAGTCGGCGAGCGCATCACATGCTGTCTGGAGTCGTCCGTTCGGCCCGGCGAGGAAGAGATCGAGCGCCGGGGCAACGGCCGGCCATGCTGCATCGAGAATATGGAAGCGGTCGTGCTCCTTGTAGCCGTTCTCCACGATGAGCGCATAGGCGCGCTTCCACAGCCGATCGCCGGTCTCCGCGACGACATCGGGCCGGTGTTTGCGA
Organism: uncultured Alphaproteobacteria bacterium; assembly: GCA_964549365.1. GTDB lineage: Bacteria > Bacteroidota > Ignavibacteria > OLB7 > OLB7 > JAFDZV01. The sequence continues at coordinate 7,337 of CAZJYH010000017.1, read as the reverse complement.
AGGAAGTCGGCGACCATCGGCACGAGGGTGAAGTGTCGTTCCTCCTGATCCGGCACCACGAGCGAACGGTTGGCGAGCGTATGCAGGGCGGTCTCGACCTCGACCTCCGTAAGCGCCTGCGGTGGTTCCGTTCCAGCGGGTGAGGCTCCGGCCTCCTCGGCATCCTCGTCCGATACTCCATCATAAACATCCACCCAATCCTTCTCCGACTCCGACAACGGGCTCGTGAGCGTCCGGATATGCTTCACGCTAGCCGGTTGGCTGAAGTACGTGAGCGCGACGAGGACCCGGGTTTCCTCCGGCGTGAACTCGTTTGCCAGGTCACCGAAGATGAACTCCAGCGGGTCGTTGCCCGGAGGGCAGGAACGCAGGAACGCGAGCGCTTCGGCCACGCTCCGGCAGCTTCCGCGCCCGAGCTGGCCGGCGGTCCAGCGCAGCAGCAGCGGGTTGCCGCCGGTCTGCTCGTGAAGCGCGACGCGCTCGGCTTCGGTGGTCCGCGCGAGGAGCGGGTTGTGTAACGCGAGCTCCGCGAGTGTTTCCAGCGCGGAGGCCTCGTCCAGCTTTTCGAGGATCAGCGTGTCGGCGCTGGAGCCGATGCGGCGGCGGCTGGTGAGGATCGCCTTGCAGCCCTGCGGAAGGCGCTTGACGAAGGTGAAGAGTCCCTCCCGGTCCGCCTTGTTCAACGACTCGAGATTGTCCAGAACGAGCAGGGCGTTCGCGTCGCGGAGGGCGTCCAGAAGCAGCCGGGCCCGCTCCTCCTCCGGGGCCTTCGCAATCTCCGGCTGCTTCAGCTCGCGGGCAAGCTCGTTGAACATCTCCAACAGGCCGCGCATGATGAAACCGCGCAGGCTGCGCACGCCCCCTTCGTCCAGTTCGCGATCCTTCATGGAGAGGAAGATGATGCGCTGGAGCGGTGAATAGGTGAGACCGAAGGTGGCGGCGA
>CAZJYH010000017.1:0-6384 GCA_964549365.1 uncultured Alphaproteobacteria bacterium | reverse complement strand
AGACCGGGCGGGGAGTCGTACGCGGCACGGATCGCAAGCGAGGTCTTCCCCATGCCGCCCGGGCCGTCGATGAGCACGCCCCACGTGCGCGACGCGGGGTCCAGCGCATCGCGGATCGCTTCGAGTTCTTTCTCGCGGCCGAAGAAGGTCTGCAGCCGCGGCAGGTTGTTCGGAATGCTCGTGTGCGGGGGCGCCGATTGATTGTTCCCCGGTTTGGCGTAGTAGTCCCTGGGCTGGCCTTCGTTGAGCGCGAGGCGTTCCAGGATGAGCGCGGCGGTTTGTGCGGGTGTCTTGTGGTCGAGCTCGATGAAGCCGGCGGTGGGGCTCAGCCCATCGGCATTCGCGTATTCGAACCGACACGGCATCACGCGATGGCCGTCGGCCTTTGTCAACAGACCGTAGATGTGCACCCACTCCCAGCCGGTCCAGCGCTTGGCGTCGTAGTTCGGGCAAAGCACCGGCACGATGAGGTCCGACTGTTCGCCGTAGAGCTGCGGCAGATAGATGCCGAGATCGTAGCGCGCGAACTCCGATTCGTGATACTTGTCGTAGAGGATCGCCGCCTCAGTAAAGCGGTCGGCGAGGATGCGCGCCACCTGTTCCACATAGGCACGCTTCTCTCCGGCGAAGGAGAGGGCGACGCGAAAACGTTTTGCCGGCGGGTTAGACACGGCCTGCCTCCGGGGATGCGCGCTGAGGGATGCGGCGGCAGATTACTCGATGGAAAATCCGGTCAACCTTGGAATACATATCTCATCTCCATTGCCGGGCGCGGTAAATATTCAGCGCGCGGTCCGATGCAGAGTTACGGAACAACCAGGAACATTGGGGGGTGGCGCGCAATATACGGCTACGGCGTTCGGCACGGATACGCAGCGGGATGATGTCCCGGTGGTGCCGCCCCCCTCAACCACCGGCCTTGTTCTTCTTCCCTCGCTCCTTCCCTCCTCGCTCCTTCCGCCACCCATGTACACCCGAGTTTAGTTGCAGTACGTGGTTCCGCCTGCGTCAGAGCTTGCACCCCTCCGGGGTGCCGAGGATCTGGAGGGCACTACGACGCGGTGGTATCGCTCCGCTCAACCACCGGCTACACGCTTGGAACCCTTCGGGTTCAAGAGACGAGGCATGAAATCTTGTTCCTCCCTCACTCTTCTTTCCTCGGGCCTTCCGCCCTCGCACCTTCCGCCTCCCCTGTACACCCGAGTATACAACACCTTCAGCCCGGCACTTGGAACTTGGAGCCGAGAGCCTGTTTGAAACGTCTGCAGTCGATGCTGTAACCATGCTCTCAGCCGCGTAGCGGCGTACCGTCTGTAGTTCATGGTCGATCTCCCATCTTCAAGCCGCGTAGCGGCGTACCGCTCCGGAACCCAGGGGGTTGATGAGGCGAGCACAATATCTTTACGCCAATGGACTTTCCAAACGGTCCCTTGGAACTTGGAACGTGACACTTGGAACGCGGCACTCGAACGGCCCTGTACACCCGAGTATACAACACCTTCAGCCCGGCACTTGGAACTTTGAACTTTGAACTGTGAACTTTGAACTGTGAACTTTGAACGCGGAGCCGCCGCGCCCCCCGCCTCCACAACGGTTCCGAATTCATCATTTCTCATTCAAAATTTCGACCCTCACATTCTTGTAACTCGGCGTGCCGCTCTTCGCGTCCACCCGCGCGGGGACGAGGACGTTCGCCTCCGGGTAGTACATCGCGGCGCAGCCGCGGGCGATGTCGTAGGCGGCGACGCGGACCTTCGGCATGGCGCCCGTCTCCGAGCGAACGGTCACGCGCGCCCCTTCGCGCAGGCCCATCGCGGCGATATCGTCCGCGTGCATGAGGATCACGTCCCTCGACGACTGGTTGCGGTAGCGGTCGTGCTCCTCGTACACCACCGTGTTGAACTGCCCCTCGGAGCGGATGGTCATCAGCCGCAGCTCGCCGGGAGCGAGCGTATCCGCAGGCGTCGCCACCGCGATGAAGCGCGCGCGCCCCTCCGGCAGCGGGAACACGGGCTCGTGCCGGACGCGCCCGGCAACGTGGAACTCCTCGCGCGTGCGGCCGATCTCCCCCACCGCCTCGTATCCCGGAACCACGCGCGCCATCATGCGGCGGATCTCGTCGTGGTTGCGCAGCGCCTTGAAGTCCAGCGGCCCCGCCGGCAACAGCTCCGCGCCGATCGAGGTGATGATCTCCACCTCCGATTTCAACTCTCCGGAGGGACGCATCATCCCGCCGTCGGAGAGCCGCACGAAGCTGAACATGCTCTCCTGCGTGGTCGGCTGCAGCTCCTCGTCGCGCACGCAGGTCGGCAGGATCAACACGGCGCCCCCGTCGCGCGCCGGCTCCACGCAGACGTGCCCCTGGTTCAGCTTGGTGCTGATGTGCACGGCCGTCCGCACCTTCGCGAGCGCGCGCGCGGCGAGCCCAAGATCCGGGTTGGCGGCGTAGAAGTTCCCCCCCATCAGCAGCGCGAAGTCGACCGCGCCCGCGTCCGCCGCCCGCACCGCCCCCATCGAGTCCAACCCCGGCCCGTGCGGCAGCGGCAGACCGTACAGCTCCTCCATCGCCTTCAGGAATCCGGCCTTCAGCCCCGGCGCGAACCCGACCGAACCGATCCCCTGCACGTTGGAGTGCCCGCGGATCGGCATCAGCCCCGCCCCCTTGCGCCCCACCATGCCGCGCGCCAGCGCCAGGTTCGCGATCGCCATCACGTTCTCGGTGCCGTGCTCGTGGTGTGTGATCCCCATCGCCCACATGAAGACCGCCGCCTTCGAGGCGCAGTACATCCCGGCGATCCGTTCGATCAGATCGCGCGCCACGCCGCAGTCCGCCGCGAGCGCATCGATGGACTCCGCCGCCGACGCGTCGCGCAGCGCCTCGAAGCCGGTCGTGTGGTCGCGGACGAACGCGGCATCCACCGCGCCCCGCTCGATCACCAGCTTCAGCACGGCCTTCAGCAGCGCAATGTCGCCGCCGATGCGGGGCTGCACGTAGAGGTCGTTCAGCGCGGAGCCGAAGAGGAGCGAGCCCGGCCGCGACGGAATGTTGAAGCGGTCCAGCCCCGTCTCGCGCAGCGGGTTCACCACCACCACGCGGCCGCCGCGCTTGCGCAGATCCGCGAGCGTCGTCATCAGGCGCGGGTGGTTGCTCGCCGGGTTCGCGCCGACGAGCAGCACGAAGTCCGCCTCCTCCAGATCATCCAGCGTCACCGTGGCCGTGCCGGAGCCGATGCTCTCGGCCAGGCCCACGCCGCTCGCCTGGTGGCAGTAGTAGGAACAGTTGTTGACGTTGTTGGTGCCGTAGACGCGCGCAAGCCATTGCAGCAGAAACGCGGCCTCGTTCGAGGAGCGGCCGGAGGAGTAGAAGAAGGATCGATCGGGTGCCGCTGTGCGCATCGCGGCAACGATCCGCTCGAACGCTCGCTCCCACGTCACCGGGCGATAGTGCGTATCCCCCGCCTCCAGCATCACCGGATAGGCCAGCCTCCCCAGGTTCTCCAGCTCGCGCGGCGACAGCGCCGCCAGCTGCCGCACCGGATGCCGCTCGAAGAAGTCCCGCGCGATCGGCGGCATCATGTCCGCCGCCATCGCCTGCACGCTCTTCTTGCAGAACTCCGGGAAATGCCCCAGCTCGTTCCGCATCCCCCCCGCCTGCCCGCCCATGCCGTAGGCACAGGTCTTGCAGGAGTTGTTGCTCCCCATGCGTTTCCAGAAGCGCAGCGGCCCGCCGTGCGCCTCGAAGCTCTTCTTCACCGTGTACGCGATCGCGGCCCACCCGCCGCCGGACTTGACGTTGCTCATGGGGCCAAGATGGCACGGCGACCCCATTTCCTCAAACGGCGTAGTGCAATGCTGCAGCGATGAGACAAGCTGCTCATTCCGGGCGCGGCGATGACCGTGCAGCAACCGCGCAGCGCATCCCGCAATGCCCGACGGCACCGCGGGCTCTTTCGCCTTCCGATGCTAATGACAATGTTTCGGCCAAGTGTCGGAACCAGGACCGTCATTCCGAACGAAGTGAGGAATCTCAACGACACGGAACCATCCACATTCGGCCTCGGCGACGCTGAGCTCCTTCCTCCTCGCGGAGCCTGCCCTGATACGCAGCGAAGGTCCCGTCGCCGCGATTACAATCACGGCCCGTATGTGCCCAATTGTCATGGCCCGGTATGCCGCCTGAGGTAACACGGTGCAGCATCTCAACGTGCGGCAATTGGGAGCCATGCGCGCAATGATGTAGATTTGTGCCCGCCCCATTCATTCCATCCAGCAGACAGGTCGATCGAACTCCCGGAGCAACATCATGGTGGTCGAAGCGCAGGTGAACATCAACGGTTCCAGTGAGGCCGTATGGGCCGCCGTGGCCGACATCGAAAACGCCGCGAGGATCATCGGCGAGATCGAGAAGGTCGAGGTGGTCGACAGGCCGGCGAACGGGCTGGTGGGACTGCGGTGGCGCGAGACGCGGATGCTGTTCGGCAAACCGGCGACCGTCGAGAAGTGGATCACCGACGCGGCCGAGAACGAATACTACAGGACCCGGGCGGAGGAGAACGGCTTCGTTTTCATCACCACGATGACGATCACCGAGAACGGCGCGGGGGGCGTTACGCTGACGAGCACGCACGATTCCCAACCGCTGACCTTCGCCGCGAAGCTGCAGGCGATCCCCATGGCGCTCTTCTTCAAGGGCGTGGTGCGAAAGGCCATCCTGCAGGACTTGAACGATATCAAGGGGGCGGTGGAGGGGTGAGCCGGCGGAGAGATGATGTCGCCAGGAGCCGTAGTGTGCGTGTCGGGCAGGCGTTAACGTACAGGCGGTGGATTCAGGGCAAGGAATGATGACGGGGGAAAAAATGCACCAGTTGAGGTGTCACAGACTTTCCTTCTGAGCCAAGCTCACGGCACGTCGATCGGACATCGCCATCTCGGCAGCGTTCCACTACACCTACGTTGACATCACTGCTTACTCCATCGCACCATCGATGATATCGTTGATCTCAGCTTCACGGCGGAATAGAGCCAGATCAAATATGTCCTTCGCCGTCTTACGTTCCTCTCTGTCAACAATCGACGGAACGAATTTAGCGTTCCACACAAATCTCGTTCAGCCGCCACCGGCGCTCAACGATCTCCGAGAAAATGCTCGGCGACCGACGCCATCCCAACGGCACAAGGAGCAGCATCAAGGCAACGTCATTCAGGCAGAGTGATCACTCCCTTCGCCCAAAGCCCCACGTCAGGGCGAGCCCTGTTACGGTATGAGCCCGCATGCCGATCGTGAAGTGAAAATGCACCCCGAAAGCTCGCAGGACCGACGGTATATCATACTCGGCTCCAACTCCGATGCCCGGTACGAAACGGGATCGGTCTCCGAGGTAGTAGTAGTTTCCGGTACTCTCTTCACGACCGAGCTCGGTGTAATCGCCCCAGTACAGGCCGAATGATGCGTATGAGGCAAGGCGAGCACTCCATTCATGCCAGACGGATACATCACCACCAATCGTTCTATGGTAGAACCTCGCGGTTGTCACGTCGCCGGCAGGAGAACCGGCCGTGATTGCCGGGCGCTCATCCGGGACAACACCGCCTCCGTCGATTGACAGCCAATTGTATCGCAGGCCGATCCCGCCTGAAATCGTCCAACGAGAAGGAGAAAGGCCGACATAGAAATACTCGTACAGCCGCAAGCCCTGATCGCTGGACTGTGCAGAATCCACGACCAGACTGTCGCCATATTCAGAAAGGCCACAACGAAATGTCGTGACCTTTGATGAAACGGCGAGCGGACAGGCATGAGTCACGCAGACCAATACAACCAGATAGGCAAGGACAACGAGACTGAATCTCATCACACTCCCTTCAATGCTCCGACTATGGGGCCAAAAATGGAACCAGTCATTGCTCCAATGATTGCTCCGCCGATGATGTCGCCAATGCCGTTCCCGGCTATTGCGCCGGCCACACCGCCGATGATGGCACCACCGACATCCCCAACCACAAGTGCCGACATCGAGAGTTTCTCCGGATCATACCCAGAAGCCCCACCATCCTGCCAGTATATTGCGGATCCATAAGCAATGTTGCTGAAAGCCTTGAAAACATCACCGGATGCATTCGGGTACGACTCAGCAGATGCATGAATACTCGCGAGATCGCTTACGAGGCTCGCGATATACGCCGTCCCTCGATCCCAATGTTGCGTTGTCGAGTTGTAGTGTCGGCCAAGACGATCGGCATACTGTTCGAGATACACTCTCTCGCTGTCATTAACAAGATTCTGTTGATACATTTCGCCGATCAGTCGATTCAATTCCCGGGGGGCCCATCGCACATTCCCCCCCGCATTGGCTCGTTCGAAGTAATCGTTGAGTCCCCAGTTGT
>CAZJYH010000016.1:11887-18803 GCA_964549365.1 uncultured Alphaproteobacteria bacterium | reverse complement strand
AGCCCCGTGCTGCTCACCGTCAGCGCCAGATAGTAGCCCGCATCGAAGTACATGCTCGGCAGGTTCGTGTTCTCCATGCTGAAAACGCCGTCGGTGAAGCTGATCCCCGTATAGGTCTGTGACCACTGCGATGTGCCCCCCGTCGAGGCGTCGTAGATCGTCAGCGTCACCGTTCTCGTGCCGGAAACGAGCGTGTTGCTCGCGTCCTTCACCGAGTTGCCGTACACTTCCACCGTGGTCGCGCGCGCTGTTACGGCGCCGAGCAGGAGCGCGATCGCTCCGGCAAGCATCAATCGTGTCATCGTTGTCTCCTCGTGAATGATTGAGTGGAACATGCGGATGCTTCCAACATCACGATGCTGAGAGAACTCTCATGAACGCGCCGGTGTGATGGGTATGTGGGTGATCCGTCGGTGCAAATATAGTCACCGACGGCGTGATACGGCAACGCCGCTTTGTGGGAATCGGCGGGAGACCGCTACTGCCGCCCGCCTCCCCGCTTCTTCCCTCCTCCCTTCGCCCCCCCGTGTTTCTTCGCTCCGGGCTTGGCCGATCGCGGCTTCTGCACCCCCGACTTCGGCGCTCCCGACTTCGGCGCCCCGGACTTCGGCGCCACGGGCTTCGACGCTCGTGCCTTCGGCGTCCCGGACTTCGACGCCGCGGGCGTTGCGGCTCCCTGCTTCCTGCTCCCGCGCTTCCCTGTCTCCTGTCCGGCTTCGGCCTGCGCCCCTCCCTTCGAACGCTTCGTCGCGGAGCCACCGCGCGAACCGCCGTCGCCCACACGGACGCCGCGCCCGCCGGCGGCACGACCTCCCCCCCCGCGTCCACCGCCGCTGCTTCGCGCGCCGCGCCCCCTCGCACCGGACGCCGGACCGCGCAGGATCTCCGCCATCGGAAACCCGCCCCCCCCCGCCGCGCGCTCACGCATCACCGCCCCGGCCTCGACGGAGGCCTGAAACTCCTCTTCGTCGATCAACTCCATGTCGATCTCGCTGCGCTGATCGTTGACGCGGGTGACGCGCACATGGATCGCATCACCGAGACGATACTGCCGCTTCGTGCGCAGCCCCTTGAACGAGCGCGAGCGCTCATCGTACACGAAGTAGTCGTCGTCGTGGCCGCGCATCCGCACCAGCCCCTCGATGCCGAACCGCTTCAGTTCCGCGAACATGCCGAACGGCATCACGCCGGCCACGGTGGCCTCGAATGCCTCGCCGACGTGATCCTTCAGGAACTCCACCTGAGCAATCTTGATCGATTCGCGCTCGGCCTCCACGGCGGAGCGCTCGCGCTCGGAGCAGTGATCGGCAATCCCGCCAAGCTCACGCGCGTACATAGCCTTGCGGTCGCCGCTCATTCCGTGCGCGTACTCGTCGAGCATGCGATGCACGATCAGATCCGGGTACCGACGGATCGGCGACGTGAAGTGCGTATAGTGGATGAACGCCAGACCGAAGTGGCCGATGTTGAACTCCGAGTAGACCGCCTTCGCCATCGAGCGCAGCGTCATCTCGTTCACCAGATCCTCCTCGTCGGTCCCACGCGCGGAGTCCACGAGGCGCTGGATATCCTTCGGCCGGATGTTCTCCACCGGAAGCGAATAGCCCAGCGACTTCACGAACTCGGAGAGCTGAAGCAGCTTCTCCAGCGGCGGCACATCGTGGATGCGATACAGGAACGGATTGCGTTCGCCGCCGTGCCCCTCGCCCTTCGCGCTCTTGCGCGCCGCGCGCGCCCCGATGTGCTCGGCAACCACGCGGTTGGCCAGCAGCATGCAGTCCTCGACCAACCGTGTGGACTCGGTGGCGCGCTTCTGGATCACCTCCACCGGATGGTTGTTCTCATCCAATCGGAACTTCGTCTCGGCCCGGTCGAAATCAACGCTCCCCTTGCGCCGCCGGTTCGCGCGCTGCACGTGCGCGGCCTTGTTGATGGCGGCAAGCTCCGCGGCGAAATCCCCTTCACCCGTTTCGAGCACGGCCAGCGCTTCCTCGTAGGTGAAGCGCCGCTTGGAGTTGATCACGCTCTTGACGATCTCGTAGTCCTTCACCGCCCCGCGCGGCGAAAGCCGCACGAGCACCGAATACGCAAGGCGATCCTCATGCGGACGGAGCGAACACAGGTTGTTCGACAGCCGCTCCGGGAGCATCGGGATCACACCCGTGACCAGATACACCGAGGTGCCGCGGCGCGCCGCCTCCCGATCGAGCGCCGTCCCCTCACGCACATAGTGCGACACGTCTGCGATGTGGACGCCGAGGGTCACGTCGCCGTCCGCGTGTTCCTCGATCGACACCGCGTCGTCGAAGTCGCGCGCGTCCACCGGATCGATCGTGAACGTGGTCAGCGCGCGAAGGTCGCGGCGGCCGCGCAGATCGTCGTCGGTCAACTCATCGGCGAACGCCTCGGCCTCGGCGAGCACGTCGGCATCGAAGACGTGCGGCAGCCGGTACGCCGCGGCGATGGCCGCGATCTCCGCGTTCATCTCTCCGGTGCGCCCCAACACCTTGGTCACCGTGCCGTGCGGTTCGTCGAACGGATCGTTCCATTCCAGCAACGTCACCACGACCTTGTCGCCCACCTTCGCGTCGCCCAGCCCCTTGCGCGTGATCGTGATGGTGCGATGGATCTTCCGGTCATCCGGCTCCAGGAAATAGCCGCGCCCCAGCTTGACGGTCCCGACGATCGTGGGATTGGCGCGGGTGATCACACGCGTCACCTCGCCGCGCGGCCGTTCCCCCGGAATGGGCGGGGCCGTCATCTTCGCGCGCACGATGTCGCCGTGCATCCCGGTCCAGGTATCGCGCGACTCGATCTGCAATCCCCCGTCGCGATCCCCCGCCGGGATCACCAGCCATCCCCCGCGCGTGTTCTCGAGCCGCCCCTCCACCGTCACGTTCGGCACGGCGCGCCCATACCGCCGGCGCGTGGTGCGGAAGATCACCCCCTCCTCCACCAGCGCATCGAGCGCGTCGCGCACCATCTCGTAGGCAGGATCGGTCGCCTTCACGCCGATCGCCTTCGATATCTCGTTGGTCTTCATATGATCCGAGCCGGCACGCGTCAGCGTGTCGAGAATCGCCTGGCGAATCGAAGCGGGGGAATGTTCGGTACGGTAGGACATCTGCAGGAGTGAGGGAACTGTGTGATCGCGGGAACGCGGAATTCGAACAACATCAATCGGGATTGCAGCGGGCGAACATCGAGATGCCCCCGTCACATCATGGATCCGGCACGGGCACGCGATCGTATGCGGCGCTCAACGACGCAGCCGCACAACGAAACGATCGCGGCGGCAGGCACTACGTCGCCTCGAACTCGCCGACGATGTCCAGCACCCTGCGCGTCGCGGTGAACTTGCCGGGGAACCGGGCAAGCCCGTCCTGGCGCATCGCCGACGCGTGATGGGTGAAGTAGTTCTCCAGACTCTCACGGTCGCGTGAGTAGTAGTGCACAACATACCGGCGCGTGCCGGCCTCGGCGGATTCCTCCTCGGCGAGCGTTGCGTACACGAAGCCGTCGATGCGGAGGATCTGTTCGATGTGATCCTTGAGCCACGTGATATAGGCATCGGACACATCGTCCTGAACAACGAGATTGACTTCGTAAATGAGCATGGAGCTTCGGTTGCTGAACGGCCGTCGACGTTTCGACCGATGAAGATACAAGGAAGGTGATGAATGCCTTGCACGGAATCGCCGGGTCCCACACGGTCCGAACGCGGCGGCCGGGCCCCATACCGCTCGGGAGCCCGGCCGCTCATCATCCTCGTCACCATCCGGCCGTCGCGTGGCCGAGCCTACTCGGCCGACTTCACGGCGGTGACGGCAAGCGTCGCGATCGCGTACGGCATGGTGAAGGCCACCGTGCCGTTCGTGGCCGGCATCGTCGGCGCCCCATCGATCTCCTCTTCCAGCGCCGTCACCAGCCGCGCGGCGATCTCATTCCCGGTCTTCGACTCCCAAGGCTGCGCCACCGTGACGGTCACGTCCAGCGCACCGTTCGTCGGCTGATACAACCGCAGTATCAGCTCCGTCGGATCCGACTCCGCCGGCTTCGCGGCCGTGATGATCGCCTCGGCCGGCTGGGCCGACGCCAGCGAGAACGTGGCCGGCACCGACGGCAGTTCGAGACTGCTGTCCGCGATCGGTACTGTCGCGTACACGGCCCGCAGCGGTGTGCTGACCTGCAGCGACTCCTGCAGCAGCCCGCCGGAGCCGGGCGCCGGCATGCTGCTCGGCATCCGTATCGCATACCGGTGTGTGTGATGCTCGGTGTCCTGGCCGTTGGCTCCGTGGCCGCCCACCGAGTCGTACGGCGTGTTGCGCATCACGCAGCCCAGCAGTGCGCCGCTCGCGTCGACGCCCCAGGCCGGGATGGTGGATTGGTAGATCGCCGCAAGCCCATCACCTCCCGCCATCGGCATCACGAAGTTGTGAGCCGGCTGGAAAATGGGCGCCGACCAGTACGGCTCGGGCATCCCCTCAACCCAGTGGTACGGCGTGCCGTAGGTCATGTCGTCGATGGTGGTGCCGCCGTACGGCTCGAACGGGAACGAGATCATCACCGAGTACTGGTTGCCGTTGTACGGGTCGGCGGAGTTGGGGGTGCCCTGTGTCGTCAACGGCGCGGCGCCGCTCAGCTGCATCCGGAGGAACGGTTCACCGGCAACGAGGATGTAGTCACGGACATATGTTCCGGTCATCAGACTGCTTCCGCTCCCCGACGAGAAGTGCGTCGTGGTGCGCAACCTGACACGGACGGGCCCTTGTTCGACGATCTCGGCCTCTCCTGCGGTGAACGCGCCGTTCGGATCGACCTCGAAATCCGAGGGTGTCGAGTCGGGATATTCGTTGCCGAAGCGATAGATGCCCCCCTTGTCGATGTAGCACTGGAGCTGATTGCCGGCTTCGGGTCCGATGAACAGCTCCCGGTTCAAACCACGATCGAACAACGACCAGAGATCCCAACTGTGAGCGCTGTCGACGACGGCGCTGAGCGCCGAGTTGCGAAACAGATATCCGGCGCCCTGCACCTGGATTGTCAGCTCCTGGGTGGGTGCCACGTAGTCGGTGGAGAGATATCCCGCCTGATAACCGAGGCTCGGCGCGGTCGCCTGGAACAGATAGCTGCCGTCGTGCCCGATCTGCACCGGACCGGTGGTGCCGTCCTCGAAGCGTACGCTCGCCGGCGTGAAGCCGGGGATCGGCGGCAGCTCCACCACGCCGGAGGCCTCGAACCCGAGCTGATTGAACACCACGAACGGCACCTCCCCTGCATTCGGCGTCGCTTCGATCTGCGTCGCGATCTGCCGCATCCCCGAATCGCGGGCGCCGACGCTCAGCGCCAACGTGCCGGCCAGCAGCGGAACCTGCTCCTTCGTGTATACCGAGTCGATGGCGGTGCCGGTCACGTAATCGTGGTGTGTGCTCGGCACCAATGCCTTCCACGCACCGGCGATCGTCGCGCGGCGCGCCTCCTCGATCCACTGGTATCCGAATGCGTCCGGCGCGCAGAGGACGCTCGCGATCGTTCCGAACGTCTCGGCCGCGAGCAGCGCGCGCGTGGCACGCTGGTGCAGGATCTTGTTGCGTATGCGGCTGGAGTAACAGCCGGTCCAGAACGGCGTCGGGTAGAACGACGAAGTCGGCAGGTTGCGATACGGCCCGAAGTTATGGGGTGTGGCGGGGTCCACGTACGTCGAGAGCAACTGGATGTAGTGGTCGAGCGTCGCCACGACGCAGTAGACATCGTTCGCACCGCCGGTGAAGTTCGCGGCGTTCCATGCGGCCGCGTACTCCACGAGCTGCGTGATCGGCATCGCGAAATCGCATCCGCACGGAACGTAGATGTAGGGCGTCGGCGCCGAGGGCTGGTTGACGCTGATATAGCCGCTGATCTTGTTGTTGCTGCAGGTCGTGTCGTTGCAACTGGTCAGGTCGTTCCCCTGGCAATACGTCTGCTGCATGTAGTGCGCGATCGACGTGGAGCCGTCGGCCGCCTGCCACACGAAGTCCACACCGTCGGCCACGAGCGTGTTGTTCAACGACTGGCCGTTCCCGTAGGTGTTGGGGGAGAGCGGCGAATTCGCCTGGTTCGGCGAGCCGGGGATGCGCGAGAAGCTCACGCCCTGAAAGCCCATCGCGTTCAGCACCGTCGGGAACTGCGAGTCGTTGCCGAAGTCGTCCGGCACGTAGGCCTGCCGCAGCGGCAGCCCGAACGTCTTCTTCATCCACTTGCTGCCGATCAGGTAGTTGCGCACGAGCGCCTCGCCGTTGGAGAGCAGATTGTCGGGCGAGGTGACGCCGCCGCCGACGATGCGCAGCCGATCGCCGATCGACGTCGGGAAGTTGTCGAGGAGCGCGGGGTTCTTCTCGACGGCCGCCTCGAAGAACCCCATCTCGCAGATGGAGTAATAGTACGTGCTCGGCGCCGGTCCGCTCCCGTCCATCAACGAGAAGGCCGAGTTGATCACCGACGTTACGGCCGAGTGGCCCGATCCCTGGCCGTTGAGGTAATTCTGAAACGTCGCCACCCAGTCCCAGTCCATATGCGCATCCATGCTGAGGATGAGCACGTGCTGGGCGTTGGCCGGAATTCCGAGTTCGTGCCGGATCGCTTCCTCGAGTATCGCCATTTCGAAAGCTCCTGATAAAGTGCGCGTGTGATATCGGCCCACGATACGTGGCGGGGCCCCGGAGATCCGCCGCGTCGCGAGGCCGCGATCGGTCGATCTCCCAGACTCAATATCGCCTGCTCGCGACGGCACTGGCTTACCTAGATAATACCTAGAGGAAGGAAAGAAGAGAGAGGTCAGAAGGCGGAAGACAGAAGGCGGAAGACAGAAGGCCGAAGACAGATGGCCGAAGACAGATGGCCGAAGACAGATGGCCGAAGACAGATGGCCGAAGACAGA
>CAZJYH010000016.1:2520-11787 GCA_964549365.1 uncultured Alphaproteobacteria bacterium | reverse complement strand
TGGCCGAAGGTGAGGTTCCACGTGCCAAGTGGGTAGTGCGTACCGATGAATCGGCCCCCGTAGGAGGCACCTGTTTGTAGCGACAGTCCGGTCGTCCGACGATTAAAGCTCCACTCGGAGCGTCCCATGCCTCCCGGAGACACTGAAGAAGGATGAAGGAGCCGGAACGGCGGTTCGGACGGCAACGAGCGAAAGGCGGAGCGAAGGAGTCGGAAGTCGGGATCGACGGGCAGAAGGCGGAAGGCCGTGCGGCCCATGGCACAACGGGACACAACGAAGAGGTGAATATATGAGATCGCGACCGCCGCGCCCGGCTCAATGAATCAGGATGAAGCCGCCGCCGATCTCGAGGTTCACCCCGAACTTCCAAAGCGTGCTGGACTCCGTCTTGTTGCCGTATCGTATGAAGAAGCCCGTACGGGCGAACGCAAACAACGGGGACTTCCCCATCGTCCAGTATCCCCACGAGAGCGCGGCCGTGTACTCATGGGGTGTGGCGGGTCCGGTCCCATACACCGCGCTCGCGGTCAACACGAACGGCTCCTTGCGGATATACTGCCAATGGGCCGACAAGCCGTACCGCCGCAGCTCCGGCTTGAAGCTCAGGAACTTCTCGGGGACGATACCGAACGTGGCTTCGAACCCGAAGCGACTGAGCGGGCGCACCCCGACCCCAACGTGCATGCCCACCACGCCGAATGGACCAACCTGAGCACTGAGCGCCGGAAGCCGCAGCAACAGCACGGGCGTATCCTGCGCGCTCGACGCCGCAATCGAACCCACAAGACAGATCGCGAGCGCAAGGCATCGGCGCGGTAGGCGGAAGGGGACGGGAAGCAGGCGCATGGTGTACATCGATCGAGCGAATGACGTTGGATCGTGATGGGGCGGCATGTTCGGAGTGCTACGAGAAGATCCGTTCCGATCACGGCAGTGTCTTCGCCCCGCACCTTCATGCAGCGCGTCGATGGGTGGTAACGGCGCGCGCGCCAGATGTGCCGGCGCGCACGAAACCTGCAAACTGACCGCACCGCTTTACACCACGGTCACGGAGAAACAGCGTTGCCGGCCGCACCGGCTCAATACAGTATCACCGCATTCCCTTCGCCGCCGCGCGCCTTCTCGAGCGCAAGCTGCGCGCCGTTGATCATCGCGTCGCGACTGACGTGGTCGCCGAGATCGCTGATGCCCACCGATATGGTGACGGCGCTCTTGCGGTCGCCGAGCGCGAGGATGCTGGAGGCCACTTCCTTGCGAAGCTTCTCCGCCCAGATGTACGCGTCCTGATCGCCCCGTTTCGCCAGCACCACGCCGAAGCACTTGGGATCGTATCGGCCGACGATGTCGTACGGCCGCACGGTCGACTCGATCACCGAGCCGACGCTGCCGGCGATGATCTCCTCCAGCTCCGGCGAGTTCTCCGCGCGCAGCGACGCGGGCATGTCGATGGAGATCAACGCGAAGGAAAGCTTCTCCTTGAAGTCGCGCGCGCGGGCGATCTCGCGGTCCAGCGCGTGCAGCAGATATTCGGTGTTGAACAACCCGGTCACTTCGTCGAGCACCACGTGCGACTCGATGGCCCGGTTGGTGTTGAACACCTCGATCGCCATCGCCGCGTAGTTGGCCAGGTCGCGCATCAGCTCGATGTCGCGGGGGATGTACGCCTCCGGTGAAGGATGCTCCACCGCGAGGGCGCCGTAGCATTTCGTGGTGGCAACCAGCGGCACGGCAAGGAACGTCCCCCCCTGTTCGAGCGGTTCGCCCGGCGCGAAACGCACGTCGCCGGCAACCCGCTCCACGAGCACCTCCTGCGCGTTCCGCGTGGCCTTCCCGACAAGGCTGATGCGCATGTCGGGACGCAGCCCGGTAAGGTCACGCTCCGCCGATTCCGAATGCCACGCGGACACCTTCCACTCGCGGTCGGCTTCGTCGAACAGCACCACCGACACGTAGCCGGTATCGAACAGGTCGGCGACCTGATGCGCGAGCATGCCGGCCGTGTGCACCGGATCGGGAGCGGCGCCGGAGAAGTCCTGGCTCATTCGTTCGAACGCGTCGAGCGTGCGCGCGATCAGGTGCAGATCGTACTTCTCGGTATAACTGCGGATCAGCCCGGAGATCAGGCGTGTGTACTCGGCCAGCGTGGCCACGGAGACTTCGTCGAAGCCGCTGTCGTCGATGGAGTCGGCCGCCAGGACGCCCACCACCTCACGACGGAAGAAGACCGGCACACCGACGAACGAACGGGTATCGGCGGGGCCTGCATAGTAGGCGATGAGCTCGCGCTCGGCCGCGGGGCTGATGTCGGTGATCACCTCCGGCACGCCGCTGCGCGCGATCTGGCTGATCACATCATTCCCCAGCCTGATGCGAGCGCCGGTCCGGATCTCGTAGCGCCCGGTGGTGACCTTCGCCTCGGGAATCAGATGCCACTTCTCGAAGTTGACCCAGAAGAAGACGATGGAACGCGCCTGGATGCTGCGCGCGATCGCGTTGAGCACCTGCCCCACCAGCCGAACGAACTCGCCGCGCGGCTCGCCGCCGCGGGGGTCTTCATCGCCGTCGGAGACGAGGTCCTCGACGATGAACTGCGCCTGCTTGCGTGTCGGTGTGCGCACCTCATCCTGGGCGGGCACCTCCGGCGGACGCCGTGTCGGCTCCGGTCGTGCCGTGCCGCGCGGTTCGTGGCGCACGGCGTCACGGGCCGGCGGCTCCAGCATCGGCACATCCATCGGCGGCACGCTCACGCGCGATGCTTCCGCCGGTGCGATCGCGTCCAGCGGAGTCGGCTCGGCGGAGCCGAGCGGAATGGTCCGGAGGCCCGGCGCGTCGTCGAGCGGCGCGGTATCCGGATTCGGCGCCGCATCGCGGGCATCATCCCCGGTCGGCGGCTCGGCTGCCGAAGATCCGGCTGCCGCTGCACCTGTTGCCGATGACCCGGTGGGTGAGGGCTCGCTCGCGGAGGTGCGCTCCCCGCCCGTGTTCACCGGACGCACAACGCGGAACGACTCGCCGCCGACATCGTTGAACGTGGCGCCGCTCTCGACGGCGTCGCGCGAGATTCCGGCCAGGCCGGTCGCCGAGCGCGTCGGACGCACCGCCTCGTCCCCCCCGCCGGGAACCGACGTCGCGGGTCGCTGAGCCGGACGTCCCGTCGCGGGCGTGTCGGGGGTCGGGATCGTGCGCGCCAGGCTGAATCCCTCGTCGGCATCATAGGCATCATCGACGGGCGGATCATCGTCGGCCGGCGCGAACGTCTCCTGAAAGTCGTCGAAGAGGATGCGCTTCGTGCTGGATGAGGGGTCCTGCGTGACGCGGGTCTTGAAGGCGGGGGGCGGAAGCGTTGTACGACGCGAGCGCAGATGCACCTGATCGTTGATCCGCTGCTTGATCGTCACGTACAGGGCCACGAGGCCGAGCACGGCGATCGAAGCGCCGATCAGTTTGATGATGGCGTCGCTCAGAAAGATGGCGATGGCAATGCCCATCAGAGTGATCACCACAGCGACCGTGTCCTGCGGCTTGATCGCCTCGCGAAACTGCGTTGTGTTGACTGCCATGTATCCCGAACGTAAATCAATTCGCGCGTCTGCCGCGCCTGCAATGCAATTGTCGTGTGCGCGTGTCGCGCACGGAACACACAAGGCTCAGGAGCCCCTCCGGCCGAGGCGCCGCACCGCCCAGCGATGGCTCTCGTGTGCAAGGTGCTCGATCGCGGCGGCCGGTTCCAGCCACACGAGCCGGTGATCGCCTTCCCCGGTGGAAACCACGTCGACAAGCGTCGCATCGATGAACGTGCTCCGCTTCTCGAAGCATGCTCCCTCGCCCGCGGAGTAGACGATCTCGACGGCGCGAGCCACTTCCGCAACGGGTCGAACGATGAATCCACATTCCTCGCGAGCCTCACGCGCAACGGCCGCGCCGTCGTCTTCCCCCTCGTCGATCCCACCGCCGGGAAGGAACCCGCCGCGCGGCGTGAGCACGATCGCGAGCTCTCCGTCGGCGTTCGTGATGAGCGCGTAGGCGCTCGGCCGCACGATGTACGGGCATCCTTCCACTCGCTCCCCGAAGACGGGCATCTCGTCCGCGTTTGCCATATCACTCCTTCTCGTACGCCATGCGTCCGGCCGACACGTTCCCGCTATTCGCCGGCGGTATGGCCCAGCATCTCGACGATCGTCGAGGAGGCCTTGGTCTGCCCGAGCGACTGCGACTTGCCGGCCGCGGGCCCAACCTTCGCCTTGCCGGTCACTTTCAACATCACGTCGAAGCCGGCGACCTTGCGGACCGGGAAGCCGGTGGCAAGATCGAACAGACCGTCGCCGCTCCCCTTTGCCGAGGCGTCGTCGATCGTGGTCGTGACCTGCTTGTTGTCCATCTTCTTCTGCGGGAACTGCGTCGCGAGCGTCACGACGATGTGCCCGAGCGTGCGCCCCTGCACCTTCTTCACCTCGACAAGTTTATAACTCACCAGCGCGCGCGACGGGACCGCGGCGATCGGCAGCACGAGCGGGACGGTGTCGGTGCGGCTCCAGACGCTCCCGACGTGGATTGCGCTGTCGGGGATCACCTGCAGGAACATCTGCTGCACCACGGCTTCGAACATCGTCACCTTGATGGCGCGGCGGATCTGCTCCACACCGTTCGGCGAGAGACTGTCGCGCAGCCTGCCGAGCACGGCCGAGAGCACCGGCTCCAGGTTGGAAACCTCGCGCACCTCCCCTTCCCTGCTGATCGTGAGATTCACGCGCTGCCCGATGAGCGCCTTGGCCTGCGCCGCCTCCGGCACCGTCGAGTCCACCTTCCGGCGCGTGTCGTACGAGAAGGTGCGAGGCACGCTGTCGACCACACCGGCCGGGAAGGTCTTCGTGGAGCTGATGCTGTCGTAGCGCATCTCGATGGTGAACGATCCATCGCTGTTGATGCCGGTGATCTTCTGGGTGAAGCAGTAGCTGGCGCGCTCGGTGGACTTGAGCCCCGAGAACTCCGTCCAGCCGCTCTGCACCACGCGGTAGCTGTACACATCGCCTGCGTGCGGTGCTATGCGGAATTGAAATCCGGCGTTCGCGTCCACCGCCTCGCCGGTCTGGAACCCGGCCGCCGCCTGCACCGAGTCGACGGACGCACCGGCTCCGGCGGTCGAGTCGGCGCCGGCTCCCGCCCCGGCCGCCCCCTTCGCCTTGTCCGACGGACTGTCCGGCTTGGCATCCCCACCACACGCACTCAACAGCACCGCGGCCAGCAGAAACGAGACGATGAGGTTTGGCCGGCGACTGGGCATCGATCGGAAATGGACTGCAGTACGGATCATCGTGAGTCGTACGATCATGAGCGACAACGCCTTGCGTAGAGGACTGGGGAGTGAGGAGATACACCGATAGAATCGGCGCAATGTACGGATAGTTGATGGACTGGATATGGAGCGCCGGACGGAAGGGGAGCAATGCAAATGCCCGCCGACCCGTGTTCTGCGGGCCGGCGGGCATGCCATATACGCGCGGGGGTCACTCGTTGGTAGCCACGGGCATCATCCCCATCGAGTCGAAGTAGACTTCGTGGGAGATCGTGCTCCTGACCGGCATGCCGTTGCGCAGCGTGCTGAGCGTTCCCTTCGTGATGGTCCAGCCGCTGAGCACAACGCCGTCGTCGTCGAGCTTCAGGTTCCCGTCGACGCTCGCCTCCATCGTCCCCATCTTGATCGGCTCCTCGAACCCGGTTACGGTCACCATCGCGTTGATCGGCCTGCGCAGCTGCGCCCGGTACGTGTAGTGCGGGGAGCCGTCGGGCCCGTTGACCAATGTGCCGGTGAGCGTGTCGTGGAACGAGGAACGATTGAAGACCGCCCAGAACGGCACCCGTTGTGGAGCATCGTAGGCAACGGTGCGCCCGAGCGGAAGAACGCGCCACGGCAGATAAACCGAGGCGAGGTACTCATCGGTGAGCACTTCGCGCAGACGCTCGCGAGTGAACGGATCGA
Organism: uncultured Alphaproteobacteria bacterium; assembly: GCA_964549365.1. Classification (GTDB taxonomy): domain Bacteria; phylum Bacteroidota; class Ignavibacteria; order OLB7; family OLB7; genus JAFDZV01. The sequence continues at coordinate 5,810 of CAZJYH010000016.1, read as the reverse complement.
TCAGGCCGTCGTTGATGTCGTCGAACGCTCGCTTCCGCGCCGGGCTCTCGACGCCGAGAATCTGGCCGTACGGTGAAAGCGAGAACGTAACGCTCCGATTGACGAGCACCGAGGAGGCGAACACGTCGCGATGCGCGACGAGCTTCCTGTCGGAGACATGTTCGATCAACTGCGTGTTGAAGAAGAGCGGATCGCCGAGGCCTCGCACGTCGATCTGCATCGAGTCCACGTTCCCCTCCACCGCCAGCGGACCGCGGCCGTCCGGCGAGATCGTCTGATGCTCGGTGACGTAGTAGGTCAGGATGCGCGTGGAGGAATCGACCAACTGCCCGGCAACTTCGTGCCGCTCGGTGACACGCTCGACGTACTTGTACCCGAACATGATGTTCGGGCGCAGCGGTGGGCCGAACGTGAAGCTCTTCGGCTGGGCCGCGGCATTTCCCATGCCGAGGAAGCACCAACCGAGCAGGAGGCCGAGGGCCACCGCACCGCGCGGGATGCGGCACATGCACGACTCGAAGGGACGACGCATCTGGATTCGATTCTTCATTGGGATCCTGGTTCGTTCAACGGACGAGGGTATGTTCATTGGGCCGTTGACGCCGCCGCGCATTCGCGGTTTAGCAACCTGCCTGAGCGGCGAAGCGCGGCGGAAAGATAGCCGGGGACTATCCGACCAGTTCGCGCTCCGCGAAGAAGAAGGCGATCTCCTGCCGGCCGTTCTCCACGGAGTCCGAGCCGTGCACCGCGTTCTCCCCCTTGCTCGAAGCGAACCGCTTGCGGACGGTCCCCTCCTCGGCCTCGGCGGGATCGGTGGCGCCGATCAGCTTACGATAATCGGCAACGGCGTTCTCCTTGGCAAGGGCAATCACCACCACCGGACCGCTGGACATGAACTCCACCAGCGAGGCGAAGAACGGGCGCTCGCGGTGAACGTCATAGAAACGCTCGGCGTCGGCGACGGCAAGCCGGATCAGCTTCATGCCGAGGATGGAAAACCCCGCCTGCGAAAGCATGGCGACGATCTCGCCGATCACATTCTTGCGAACTGCGTCGGGCTTGATAATGCAAAGAGTGCGTTCCACGGGTATTCAGTTGGTTGAATGGAGTACGTAGGCTCCGGCCTCCGCAGCGTTGCCGCGGATCGACAGCGTTGCCGCGGATCGATCGGCCGACGGGAGATCAGCCCTCGCTTTCGACCGGATAGCCTCGATCGAGCCAGCCGCGCCATCCGTCGGCCATCGACTTGACGTTCGTATAGCCCATCTTCTGCAGGGCGTCCGCCGCAAGCGCGGAGCGGAATCCACCGCCGCAGTAGAGCACGATCTCCTGATCGAGGTCCGGCGCGAGGCTTTCGATGTCCCGTTCGATGACCCCCTTGCCGATATGCACGGCGCCCGCGGCATGCCCGCGCGCCCACTCGCCGTCCTCACGGGTGTCGACCAGCAGGAACGCGTCGCCGCGCTCCATTCCGGCAAGGGTATCCTCGGGCGTGATCTCGGTGATGCGACTCTTCGCATCATCGACGATCGCGAGAAAGCGTGCGGAGTGCGCCATGGGAAACGAGAGGGATGTTGTTGAACGGGCTACGGGGAGAACGCACGGAACGCATGGGCGTTCACCGTTTCGTCCAACCCCGTAGTAACACTGATGTCGCGAGAATGTTAGTCGCGCCGCGCATGCGCTCGGCGGACCTTGCGCCCGGCGATCGCATCGCAACCGCCGTGCGTTTACTTCTTCTTGGCGCCGGACTTCTTGGCCGCGCCGGACGCCGAGGGCTCCTTCTTCGCCGGAGCCTTCCTGGCCGCCGCCGCCGACTTGGCGGCAACAGGCTTAGCGGCCGCCGACTTCGTCCCGGCAGACTTCGTCCCCGCCGCCTTCGCGAGCGCCGCGAGGACCGTGGTGCCGAGATCGGCCGGCGACTCGACCACCGTGATTCCGGCCTGCGCCATTGCGGCCGTCTTCTCACCGGCCGTTCCCTTCCCGCCGGAGATGATCGCCCCGGCATGGCCCATGCGGCGTCCCGGAGGGGCCGTGCGGCCGGCGATGAAGCCGATCACCGGCTTCTTCACATGGCCCGCGACATACGCGGCGGCTTCCTCCTCGGCGGTGCCGCCGATCTCCCCGATCATCAGGATCGCCTCGGTCTGCGGATCCTCGTTGAAGAGCTTGATGGCATCGATGAAGCGCGTGCCGATGATCGGATCGCCGCCGATGCCGATGCAGGTGGACTGGCCCAGGCCCACGTCGGTGAGCTGGCGCACGGCCTCGTAGGTGAGCGTTCCGGAACGCGATACGACGCCGACGGTGCCGCTCTTGTGGATGAAGCCCGGCATGATGCCGATCTTGCAGCCGTCCGGCGTGATGACGCCGGGACAGGTCGGGCCTACCAGGCGCGTGGAGCGATCCTTCAGATACGCGGCCACCACCACCATGTCCTCCACCGGGATCCCCTCGGTGATGCAGATCACGAGCGCGATGCCGGCGTCGGCCGCCTCCATGATCGCGTCGGCGGCGAACGGCGCCGGCACGAAGATCACCGAGGCGTTCGCGCCGGTGGCCTTCACGGCGTCGCTGACCGTATTGAACACGGGAACCGGACGGATGAACTCCGCCGGCTGATAGTCCGTGCCTCCCTTACCGGGGGTGACGCCCGCGACAACGTTGGTGCCGTACTCCAGCATCTGCGACGCGTGGAAGGTTCCTTCGCTGCCGGTGATCCCCTGTACGAGAACCCGCGTGTTCTTGTCGATGAGAACGCTCATAGCCAGTTGGTGTGTTCGGAAGAAGGGTTGATATCCAGGCCGTGCCCCACCGATGTGGGCCCGCAAACATACGAAACAGCGGAGGCGCCCGACGTGTGAAATTATTCGAACGGTCTCCCGTGAGGCCCAGCAATTAGCACCATCGCGTTGTATTTTTGCACTCGAATCTTGTATCAATTGTTGCGGCCCGTTCCCGCCGGGTGATGTGCAGCCGATACAATGCTTCCGCTCCGATCTCGTCGTGATGCCCGTTCCGCGCCCCACCTCATAGGTTACGCACTCATGGAAGTCGATCGTTCATTCGGTTCGCTCGTACGCAAGCGCGCATTCCTCGGCGCCATGCTGCTCATCCTGCTCGCGTTCACCGCGCGGCTGGTGCAGCTGCAGCTGATCGAGGGGCCGGAGTACCGCACGCGATCGGAAGCCCAGGGAATCAAGCAGATCGTGCGGGAGCCGATCCGCGGCGCCATCTATGACCGCTACGGACATCCGATCGTGGCGAACACCCCCTCGTACACCGTGCTC
>CAZJYH010000016.1:1598-2510 GCA_964549365.1 uncultured Alphaproteobacteria bacterium | reverse complement strand
GCCGCGGAAATTCGTCACGCCGAACAAGCTGACGCCCGAGAGCAAGGTGATGCTGGCGCGCATCCTCGCAACCGACACCGTGACGATCAACGACAAGATCAAGCAGTACAAGACCAACGACTACTCGCCGGTGCGCATCTGGCGCGACGTGGACCGCCAGGCCTGGGCGCGCCTGAACGAGTTGCACGTGGAGCTGGTGGGCGTCGACATCGTCGAGGAGTCGAAGCGCGCCTACGCCGGCGATATGCGCGCAAGCCACATCCTCGGCTACACGAAGGAGATCACCGGCGACGAGATCGGTCGCCTGGGCGATTACTACTCCCCCGGCGACGTGGTCGGCAAGTCCGGGATCGAGAAGGCGTTCGAGGATCACCTGCGCGGTGAGAAGGGCTACGAGTTCGTCGCGGTGAACAACCGCGGCCAGCGCGTCAACTCCTTCAACGACGGCAAGAACGATCGCCTCCCCTCCAACGGCTTCGATCTGTACCTCGGGCTCGACGGCGGTCTGCAGCAATACGCCGAGCAGCTGCTGAAGCCCTTCCACGGTGCGGTGGTGGCGCTCGACCCCAACAACGGCGAGATCCTGGCGATGGCGAGCGCGCCGGACTACGACCCGACACTCTTCAGCGGCGTGACCACGAGGGAGGCCTACGAGAAGGTGGCGAACGATCCGTCGAAGCCGCTCCTGAACCGCGCCACGCAGGCGGTGTACCCCCCAGGCTCCACGTGGAAGATGCTGATGGCGATCGCCGCGCTCAAGGAAGGGATCATCAAGCCGAACACCACGATCTCCTGCCCCGGCTCCTTCACGCTGGGGAACAACACGTGGAAGTGCCACGGCGCGCACGGCGCGGTGAACGCACGCCGCGCGATCCACGTCTCGTGCAACGTCTTCTTCTACACCATGGGGCG
>CAZJYH010000016.1:0-1588 GCA_964549365.1 uncultured Alphaproteobacteria bacterium | reverse complement strand
GCCACCTACACCAAGTACGGCCACCTGTTCCACTTCGGCGAACAGCTCGGCACCGACGTGACCGAGGGACCCACGCGGCTCCCCTCGCAGGAGTATTACGACAAGCGCTTCGGCGTCAACAAGTGGCCGAAGGGTGTGCTGGTGAACCTTGGAATCGGCCAGGGTGAGATCGGCGTCAACCCGTTGCAGCTTGCCGCGTACTGCGGAGCCCTGGCCAACGGCGGCACGTGGTTCCAGCCGCACCTCGTGCGCGCCATCAAGAACAACCAGCTCGGCACCATCGAGCGCGTGAAGTACGAGGCGGAGGATCTCGACATCGGGCCGGACATCATGGACGTGATCCACGCCGGCATGTTCGATGTGGTGAACACGGCCGGCGGCACGGCCCCCGGCGCCAAGCTGCCGGACATCCAGGTGGCCGGCAAGACCGGCACTGCACAGGCCGGCAAGGGGAAGCGGGACCACGCCTGGTTCATCTGCTACGCGCCGTACGACAAGCCGAAGATCGCCATGTGCGTGCTGGTGGAGAACCAGGGGTTCGGCGGCACCTACTCCGCGCCGATCGCCCGAAAGCTGCTCTATTACTTCTTCCACCGCCAGCGCGAGGCGGGAGACGCGATGACCCGCGGCGACTCCAGCACCAACCCCGACGCGCTCCGCTCGATCAACGTCCCCTTCCTGGAGGGGGATGTACAGGAGAGCTCGATGGTGCCGGATTCGGTGAAGTAGCCCGCCGCATTACCGCACCGGCCCCCCCCCTCCGCGCAATCATTGTCTGCTGCGTGTGTTCGTGGCCGTAGATCTCCACGATCGACAGGCCGTGTTCCGCGAGAATTTGCTCCACCGTCGCATGGTCATAGGCCACCGCCGCCTCCTGATATTTGACGCTCTCGACGCGACAGCCGTCCATTCGGTCCCCGAGCTTCTCGGCGCCCGAACCTCTTGGTGCCCGAACCTCTTGGTGCGCGAACCTCTTGGTGCGCGAACGTCCATCGATCACCGAGGCGCTCCGCGTAGACGCCCGCCCTTCGATGAAATCCGGAAGAACGGCCGTCAGGGGCCAGGGCAGCACCATACCTGCGACACAACAATCCCTTCGAGACGTTCGGTCGGAGTTTTACTCCGACCATCCACAACCAACAGGGCAGGAGTAAAACTCCTGCCCAACGTTCAATGGCGTGATCTTTTGTGTCGCAAGGATATCAGTGCCTATGGCAATGAGAGGGCGGTGAGCTCCGGGGCATCGAACCGCCGGCGCGATCGTATGGTTCCGCGATCGCGCCGGCTCCGCGGTTATCTTGTTCTGCGCGGTCTCGGCTACCGCACGATCACCTGCTCGCGGCCGGGGCCGAGACCGATGTAGCTGACGCGCGCGTCGACGAAGCGCTCGATCGCCTCCACGTATTCGCGCGTTCGTGCGGGCAGGTCGTCATAATGGCGGCATCCGACGAGCGAGGTCTTCCACCCCGGGAAGCTTTCGTAGACCGGGACCACACGCTCGAGCGTTGCGCAGTCGCTCGGGAAATACTTCAGCGGCTTGCCGTCGAACAGGTAGCCGGTGCAGACGCGAATCTCGTCGAAGTCGTTC
>CAZJYH010000015.1:0-19174 GCA_964549365.1 uncultured Alphaproteobacteria bacterium | reverse complement strand
GAGCACGACAAGCTGGTATCGGGTGTGAAGTTTCGCCAGCTCGACCGGCACCTCCGGAAATGGCTTCAGCTTCTCGATCTCGCCGACGAGGAAAAGGACCTCGTCTTTGGTGTAAGCGATGACGGCGCGATCCATGACGTGGGCCGGGGGGATGCCGCTCGGGCTGTTCAAGGGGGTGCGCACCTTCACGCTTGCACCCCGCCCCGACGGCACGGTGGACTTCAGGTTGCGCGAGGAATTCAGCGGCCCGTTGCTGCCGCTCATCGGCCGCTCGATACCGGACATGACCGCAACGTTCGAGGAGTTCGTGAACGGCCTGAAAGCCCACGCCGAGCGGACGTGACCCCGCGCGGCGATCGCCGACGATTCACAACGGGCGCTCTACGGTCGTGTGCCCGTCATCAACAGAGATTCAACAAGAGGACGAGTACCCGATGATACCGATCATGACACGCGAACTGTTTCTCGAGGAGATCGAACGCGAGTGTTCTATTGCCATCCATCTGTTCGAAAAGATTCCCGCCGGCGGCGCCGAATACCGCCCCACGCCGGGCCAGCGCTCCACCCTGGAGTTGCTGCGCTACCTGTCGGTGTGCGGCATCGCGTCGGCACAGGGGGCGGTGGATGGAGATATCACCGGGGCCGGGGAGTTGTGGCGCCGTTCGGCCGACATGGCGTTCGAGGAGTTCCCGGCGGCGATCGAACGCCAGCGCGACGAACTGCTGGCGCTCGTGCGCTCCATCCCCGACGAGAACTTCACGACGCACACGGCAAAGTATCCCACCGGCGAGATGCTGCCGCTCGCCGAAGCCCTGTTGCGCTCGACGTACAAGTGGCTGGTCGGCTATCGCATGCAGTTGTTCCTGTATGCAAAGGCGGCGGGCGCCTCGGAGATCGGCACGCTGAACAACTGGATCGGCATGGACATGCCGACGACTCAGCCCGCGTAGTCGCCGCGGCAATCGGTTTGCACGCATTCGAAACGCGCAACGGAGCATCGCATTGCGACGCTCCGTTGCTGTCTTCACCACTCACGAGATCACCGAACGCCATCAGCCGTTGATCAGGCGCTCCTTGTTCTCTTCGGCCCACGCTTCGAACGTCTTCAACTCCGGGTTCAAAGCGCGCACCGTCTCGATGTTTCGAGCACCGACATAGTAGTCGTTGAAATCGTGCTTGAACTGGAACATGTTCCCGAGGTCGTCGGCGCCGGGGAATCCGAGCGCCCGGTAGTCATCGAACGGCACCGCGTAATAGTGCACCGGCGCGCCCATCACCTTCGAGAGCGTCTCGGCCATCTGCGCGCCGGTGAGATGCCCACCGGCGATCGAAACGGTCTTGTCGATGTACTCTGGGCCTGCCTTGAAGATACCGTACGCGGTGCGGCCGATATCGACGGCGGCGATCCCCGGCAGCGCCTTCTCCCCCATCGGCAGCGCGAACGTGTACGAGCCGTCCTCGTTCTTGCGTGGGCCCATGCCGAACCCAACGAGGTTATCCCAATAGAACGAGGTGCCCATGTACGTGGTCGGGATGCCTGCCTCGGCGAAGTATGCGTCGGCCTCCCCCTTGCCGTCGAAGTGCGGCACCTTGTACTTGTCGAGCAGCGTCGGCATGCGGTCGTCGCTGAGCGGCACCCATTTGCGGGTATCCTCGAGCGTCGACCAGATCACGTGCTTCAGTCCGGCGTGCTTCGCGGCGGCCACCATGTTGCGCACCTGTTCCTGCTCCTTCTCGGCCGAATAGTGCGCCCAGAAGAACGTGACGCAGAATGCACCGTAGGCGCCCTCAAAGGCCTTCTTCAAGCTCTCCACGTCGTCGACGTCGCCCACGACAACCTCGGCGCCGAGCGCGGCAAGCTCCTTCGCCTTTTCGGAATCGGCCTCGCGCGTGATCGCGCGCACCGCGAACTCACTGTTCGGATCGCTGAGAATCGCGCGGGCCAGCCCGCCCCCCTGCGCTCCGGTTGCGCCGAGAACGGCAATGATCTTCTTGTCGGACATCGTATTCCCTCGTGTATTGATTCATTGGCAGGATCGCCCTCCGGCTTTGGGCCGGATCACCGGGCTCGCCGCGTGCCGGATCCGACACAGGCGCGCCCGGCGGGCGTTCACCGTCGATCCGCGCGGACATGGAGTGGGCACCCGAGCGCCACATCCATGCACGGCACGGATCGTATCGACACGAAGATAATACTTGTTGGGCTGATAATTGTTTCGACGAAGATATTTTTTTTACGACTCCCTCTCTATCACCCAACAGGAGTCGTATTGGCGCATGCCGATGTGCGGATAGTAGGTTCGTGCCGCGGGGGCGGCCAGAAGGATCAGCGTGGTGTGATGCCCGGCGGCTTCGTGCGTGCGGCGGATCAGCTCACGCCCGATCCCACGCCCCTGATAGGCAACATCGACGGCGAGATCGGACAGATACGTACAGTAGCCGAAATCGGTCAACGCCCGCGAGAGGCCGACCAGCAGACCGTCATCGGTCCGCGCGGTCAGAATGAGCGTGGCGTTGGCGAGCATGGCCGCGATGACGGCTTCGTCGCCGACCGGACGCCGCTCAGCCAGCGTCGAGCGCCGCAATACGCCGACGAACTCCTCGGCCGACAGATCCGGCTCGAGCGCAAACGTACATTTGGTATAGGAGGACATGGTGCCTGATGGTTGAAGTGCGAAGGGGTTGAGTGCTGAACGCGAGACCGTGACGCCCCCGAGGGCCGAGTGCCAAGTTCAACGTGACAAGTTACGGCTGCCCACACGTTGCGCCCACCGCGCGCGCAACCGAGCCGACCATCCACGGCAATTCACACAAATGCCGGCTCCGCCACATCCTCATGGTACAGTCGCCGCTGCGCCTCGCGTGCCACCTCGCCGAACGGACGGCCTGCGATGGCGGCATCGAGCCACGGAACGACCATGCACATCCCGGAGATTTCGTAGGCCGCCGGATCGAGCGCCACCACGGCCAGCTCGTTGCGAACGCCGACGAACGTCGCGATCAACGCGTCGTGCGTGGGTACGTTCGCCAGGCGACGCATGAAGCGCAGCACGATACGATCGACGTCGGAGACACCGCGGCAGCGTGATATGAATCGATAGGTCGATCGGATCAGATACGGCAGCAACTCGACGTCGCCGCGATCGTGGTGAATCATCAACTTCAGCAACCGGGCCATGCAGAGTGCATCGTCGCGAAAGCCGGGACGGTTGTCGTTGATCACCGGATGCAGCATGTCGATCGCCTCGTCGAGCCGCCCGTTGACGAACAGTGCGCAGGCAAGATCGATCGCATAGCCGATCCGGAGCTGCCGCGTGAACCCGTTCGCGTCGGTCCGGCAGATCTCGTCGAGCTCCGACGCCATCGCTCCCATCGCGGCGGCGTCGAAGCGCACCATCAGCAGCTCGAGCCGGCAACAGAAGCGCAGGTTGCGGTATTGCGCCCGCAGCACGCGCGAACGGGGCTTCAGCGCACACAACTTCTCGAACGCCGCCTTCGCCTCGGCGAGCCTCCCGGTCTTCAGCGACACCAGCACATGCGTATGCAGCAACGAGCCGTAGTTCAACTGCTCGATACGCTCCTTCGGCGAGAACTCCTCAACGTACCGCAGGTATCGCACCGAATGTGCGAAGCCCTCCTCGTAGCGCGCCGTCAGCATGTGGTACAATCGCATCGTCTCGAGCTGGAATCGTTGCGCCGGGAGCGTGGCGGGGGGCGCCGGCTCCAGCATCGGCGAACGCACCAGCTCATCCAGGCGATCGGATCGGCCCGCGGCCGTCGGCCCGTGCTGCAGCAATTCCATGGATGCCACGGAGAGCAGATGCAGATAGTCCCAATAGTTCGCAACGTCGCGCGCCACCTTCACCGCGCGCGCGCGCCGCTCCTGCAGATCTTCGACGCGAACCCCCACGTACCCCTCATTTGCATCGATGCGCCACTCCTGGCGCAACATCACCAGCATCTCCGGAAGGTATCCGAGTCGTTCGGCCGACTCCCACGCATCGCGGAGGCGGCGGCGTGCCTGCTCGTGCAGCCCACGATCGGACAGCACCTCGGCCCCCTCGATCAGCGCACGGATGCGCGCACGCGTCCCCTTCGCCGAGAACGATCGAAGCGAGCGGAGCAGATGTTCGTGGAGATGATTCTTGGTGACCGCGAGATGTCCCGCGAACGATTCACCGCGCACGGCATCGCGAACGCTCGCGTCGTCCGGCGCCTCCATCGCGCAGATGATCTCGAACAGGCGGCGGCAGCTCGCCGCGCTGCGCCCCGCACCCTCGGCCAGCATCATGGTGCAGTATCGCTTCTCGGTTCGCGTGAGCGTCGCGATCAACGCGTAGAGATCATGTGTTCCGGCCATGGGATCATCTCACCGTCTGTTCGGTTCGGGGGGCAACGCGGCGCCGTTCGCAACGCACGGTATCGCCGGCCGGCGGCCCGTCCGCGTGGCCCGTCCGCGTGGCCCTCGTCGCGAGGGACCGTCGGATGCAAACACCGCACGGCGTGCACAGCATGCGATTGACACTCTCGCGGGACACGGCATCACCTTCCATCGTCGTTGTGGACACGACCCCGCCGGATAGAATCTTAAGAATGGCGCGAAACTGGGTTCGCCGCGAACGTGCGGCGGCGAATACCTTGCCGAAGGAGTGCAAACCCATCGAAGGAACTTCTTCCAACTATCGATACTCGACAATGCGCATCATACCCCTCGCCCTATTCGTCGCGGCGGCACTGCTGCCGACCACGCTTTGCGCGCAGACGCCGCGCTGGACGAACGCCTTTTCGATCGGCGCGGCCGGCACCGAGACGCCGACCGGCATCGGCGCCGACGCCGCGCGCAATGTGTACCTGACGAGCTACAACCGTGTGTTCGACGTCCCGGATCCTCCCTCTCAAATCCTCGCAAGCTGGGCGCCCGACGGCACGGCACGGTGGACGCGAACCATTCTGAGCGGCGCCGCGAGTTCGCAGGCGAGCATGAGCGTCGACGCATCCGGCAACGTCTACATCGCCCTGACGTTCAGCGGCGATACGGCCCGCGTGGATCATGGCGGTGACACGTTGCTCGACGTTCCGGCGGCCCCGGGCACCACCCTCATCTTCATGAAGTACGACGCCACCGGAGAACTCCAGTGGTTCCACACTTCCTCATGCACCGACACCGTCACGATCGACGGCGTGGCCGCAACGCCCGGCGGCGTCTGGATCGCCGGGACGTTCAATGATTCCATGGCGATCGGCGGCACCACGCTCGGCAGCGTCGGAGCGAGCGACGTCTTCGTGACGTACATCGGCGGCAACAGCACATACGGTCGCGTCATGCGCGCGGGCGGACCGGGCGCCGATATCTGTGATGACATCGCCGCGCATCCCGACGGCGGCGCCGTCGTGACGGGACGATTCAGCGGCACCGCGCGATTCGGTGAGCAAAGCCTTTCGTCGAATGGGACCATGAACATGTTCCTGGTCCGCTACTCGAGCAACGGTGCGGCCACGTGGGCACGTTCCGACGGCGGCGCGGCGTTCGCGGCCGCGGAGATCTACGCGCCCACGGTCATGGCCGTGGACCGCAACGGCAACTCCTATGTCGGCCTCTCCTACGCCGGCACCGTGCAGATCGCTGATCTGACCATCAACTCGGTGGAGGAAGGGGATGGATTGCTCGTCAAGTACAACGCCGACGGCATGGCACAATGGGCGTTCCCGATGGGCGGGGCGCTGCTGCAGCTGGTTCAGGGCGTTGCCTGCGACCTCGACGCAAACGTCTACGTGGGCGGATATTCACAGTCGCTCCCGGAAGGCTCGGCCTTCGTGGTGAAGCTGACCCCGTCGGGGAACAGATCGTGGCTGCAGACAAACGGTGCCGGCGATGTGATGGGGGCCGCCGAAGGAGGGCCGATCTGCGCCGACGCCGCGAGGAATCTGATCATCGCCGGCAACTTCTCCGGACAGGTACGCTTCGGAAGTCGGCTTCTCACCAGCGTGGGAAGCACTCCGACATCGACGGAAGGGAGCGATATCTATGTTGCGACGATCGGCTCGACGAGCGGGATCGCGCCCGAGGCGCACAATGCCGACGGCGTGCAGGATCTCTTCGAATGCGTGGTGCGGGATGGGATGATACGGATTGCACCGATCGGCGGCGCGACGGCTCCGACCGTGCTCGACGCGGGGCTCTACTCGATCAACGGCGCACGGATTTCTGCGCCGGCGGTGGAATCGTTCGAGGGGAGCGTCAGGTTCGATGCACGCGCCCTCCCCTCCGGCCCGTATCTGGTCGTGCTGCGAACCGCGCGCGGGAACGCCTCGTATCCGGTGGTCATCGCGCGATAGCACAGCGGCGGTGCGACGGATAACCGACGCGGAACCTGGGCATCACCCATGTGGGAACGCGCCGCCTTGCTGTATCGAGGCGGCGCGTTCGGTGATGGACGCACCGACGGTTTCGGCTATGACGGCCGCTATTGCCGCGCCGGCGGATCGATCACAGCCCAGGCCTCCACGGTCCCCATCTCCACGCGGCCCAGCAGTTTCGCATAGAGGAACAGCTGCATCTTGTACGCGGCGGCCCATTTGACCGGCCCCATCATCATCGCAACGTCGAACGTGACCTGCTCACGTGTCGGCAGCATCACCATCAGCCCGTGGAACTCCTCCTCGGTCAATCCGTCGAACAGTTCCCGCAGTTCGGCGCGATGCGTCGCGACGGCCCGCGGAAACTCCGCCATGGTCATCTCCTTCACGTTCTCGGCGCGGGCCGCGAAGTGCGTGAAGTCCGCGGCGAGAAACATCCGCACGCTCGCGACCGGCATGTATGCGATGTATCGCAGAAGCTCGACCACGCTGCGCTGCGATTCGGTGGGGCGGTAACCGGAGCGCTCCGGGGGAATCTTCGCGGCCAGAAAAGTGCACACGTCCCACTCATGCGAGAGGGCTTTCAGGATATCGTCCTTTGTGATCATGATCGTTGCATCGAATGTGAACGAGAAACTCGACGGGCATGCGATGCTACGCGATCCCTCGTTCCCGCGATTGTACAAACGCGCCACGGCGGTTGGGCGCCGCCGATTCCCGTCACCAATTCCGGCCGTCATGATGCAGAGCGCGCGCCGATCGCCCCGGAGCGCGTAGTTTGCTCCCCCATGAATACCACGATGACAGCGAACGAGACCGAGCCCCGCCGGCGGTTGCCGGTCGACGTCGGCACCCGGGGAATCCTGCACCCGGGCGTCGGGCTCCGGACGATCTCGCTGGAGCGCCTCGCCCCCGCCCCCGATCTGGCGCATCTGATCGAGCGCTACTGGATCGTGCGGTGGAACCTCGGCCCCGGCGAACGTCATATCCAGGAGACCCTGCCGTACCCGTGCGTGAACGTGACCGTGCAGCACGGAGCCTCGGGCGTATTCGGACCGGTCAAGGGAAAGTTCGCGGCACACCTCGAGGGGCAGGGGGTGGTGGTGGGGACGAAGTTCCGGCCCGGAGCGTTCCATGCCATGCTCGGCGCGCCGGTCTCGACGATCACCAACCGCTCGCTCACGCTGCGCGAGGTCTTCGGCGAGGAGGATGCGCGCCTGGAGGAGCACGTGCTGCGGCACGAGACCGACGCGTTGATGACGGCGGAGATCGAGGCGTTCTGGCGTCGGCATCTGCCGCCGCGTGATGAGCGCGTGGAGGAGATCGGACGCATCATCGACGTTGTCATCGCCGACAGATCGGTCACCCGCGTCGACGATCTGGTGAACACCTTCGGGCTGAGCAAACGCTCGCTGCAGCGGCTGTTCAGCCGATACGTGGGGGTGGGGCCGAAATGGGTGATCGGGCGATACCGGCTGCAGGAGGCGGCCGAGTTGATCGCCTGCGGGCGCGCGTCGGACTGGACGGCTACGGCGTTGGATCTGGGGTACTTCGATCAGGCGCATTTCATCCGCGACTTCCGGGCGATCATCGGCACCACGCCGGCCGAGTACGCACGGCTCGCGCGGCCGGGCGCCGACGACAAGCGATCGAGGTGATGACCCGATGCCGCGCAAGCACCATGCCGTACAGCACCATGCCGCTGCCGCTCCTCATTGTTTGCACAGGAACGATTGTGTAGCTTCGGCGCGTACCGTGTCCAGCAGCCCCCGGCGCGAACGCGTTCACCCCAGAGCGGTACAACACAGACCGGATCGTTTCGCCGAATACCCGTCGAGATTTCGGACCTGCGGCGCACCGATCGACCTTGTTCAGCCGTCCGACCCGGGCACGAGGAGCTTCACGTTCTTCGCGCGCGGATACATGCTGCATCCATGCGGGGATGCCGTCCCGGATTGGCCGTCCATTTGCAACACAAAATGCTCGCTGCTCTCGATCGCAACGTTCAACGGCTACTGCGGCCCGTGATCGTCATCGTCATGGCGGCGCTTGGCGTGCACGCTGCGTGCGCACAGCAGCGGAATCTGAAATTCGATCGCATCACCAACGAAAACGGCCTCTCCGACAACTTCGTCATCTGCACGCTTCTCGATCGTGCGGGCTTCCTGTGGGCGGGGACACGCGACGGGCTGAACCGCTACGACGGCAACAGGATCGCGGTGTTCCGTCACGACCCGAAGGATCCGGCCAGCCTTTCCGACGGCAGCGTGGGAAGCCTGATGGAGGATCATAACGGAGACCTGTGGATCGGCACCGATCTGGGAGGCATCAATCGGTTCGATCGGTATCAGAACCGATTCATCCATTATCGCCCTTCGCAGTACGACCCCTCGGCGATCAGCCCGGGCGCCGTGCGCGGCATGGTGGAGGATTCGACCGGTGACATCTGGCTGGCCGTGTACGACTTCGAGTCCGGGCTGAACCGTTTCCGACGCAGCACCGGCACGTTCGAGCATATTCGATACGATCCCGCCGACAAATACAGTATCTCCAGCAACTATCTGGCGTCGATCTGTGCCGACCGCATGGGCTATCTGTGGATCGGGACGGTCGACAGCGGGTTGAACCGGTTCGATCCGCGCACGTGCACATTTCTCAACCACCGCACCGTGCCGGCCTTCAAGTTCCCGAAGGGGGTGGATCATCTCTTCTGCGATTCGAAGGGATTCGTGTGGATCATATCGCGCGGCATCGCGCACGTCCTCGACCCAAGCACCTACACGATCACGCGATACCGCAACGTGCAGCCGCCGGATACGCCCGCGGCGATGAACTACTGCATGTCGGTCTATCGCGATCGCGCCGGCACGGTCTGGATGGGCACGCAGTATCGCGGGCTTGAGGTGAACGATGAGCGGCACAACGAGAGGTTCCTGCTGAGCAACGATGCCGGCAATCCCTACAGCCTGTCGGGGAATCAGGCACAGCAGATCCTCGAAGACCGCGCCGGGAACCTGTGGGTGGCAACCCGGAGCGGGCTGAACAAGCTGAACCGGCGCAACTGGCAGTTGCAGTACTTTCAGAACAATCCGACCGACACGAACTCCATCTCCCCCAGCGTGGTGCGGCGCATGATGCTCGACGTCGACGGCGCGATGTGGATCGGGTTCGAATCGGGAGGGTTGAACCGGATCGATCCGATCACACGCCGGGTGCACAGATATCGCCCCGGGCCCCGCCCGCGACAACTGTGCGACAAGTCCGTCAACGGCATCTACCGCGATCGCGAGGGGACGCTGTGGCTTGCGACGAACGCCGGCCTGAACCTGTACGATCCGAGCACCGACGACTTCCGGCGGTACGTCTACGATCCGAACGACTCCACGTCGCTCTCGGTGGGGGGCATGTGGGACGTGCTCGAGGACCGGCATGGACAGCTCTGGGTTGCGGCGCTCAACGGCGGCTTGAACCGATTCGACCGGGCCACCGAGCGCTTCACGCATTACTACCACGTGCCGGGCGACAGCACATCGATCAGCAACAATCAGGTGCTGTCGCTGCACGAGGATCGTGCCGGACGGTTCTGGGTGGGGACCAACGCCGGGCTCGATCTGCTCGACCCGATCACCGGCCGCTGCCTGCGCTCGTACCGCAACGACATCCGCGACAGCACATCGATCAGCAACGACCGGATCTGGTACATCCACGAGGACGCCCACGGCTACCTCTGGATCGCGACCTCCGGCGGGGGCGTCAACAAGTTCGACCCGAGAACCGGCCGCGCGAAGCGCTACATGGAGGATCAGGGCCTCGTCAACAACACCGTCTGCGCGATCATCGAGGACGCGCACGGCAGGATGTGGGCCAGCACCAACAACGGCATCTCCCGTATCGATCCGCGCACCGACGAGATCCGCAACTACGCCGCGAGCGACGGCCTGCTGGTGCACATCTTCCACTTCAAATCGTGCATGAAGGATTCCAGCGGCTTCATCTATTTCGGCGGCGAGGGGGGCATCGTCAAGTTCAATCCGGACAGCATCGCGGGCAACACGCACGTTCCCACTGTGACGATCACCGGATTCAAGACGTTCGACAAATACCTGGCGCTCGATACGTCGATCCTCGTCAAGCAGCAGGTGGATCTCGAGCGCACGAACAATTTCTTCACGGTGGAATTCGCCGCTTTGGACTTCACGAACCCACAGCGCAACCGCTATCGCTTCAAACTGGAGGGGATCGACGACAACTGGCGGTTTACCGACGGGCAGCGCCCGTACGTGGATTACACGGAGGTGCCTCCGGGCATCTACACGTTCGTGGTCTACGGCGCCAACAACGACGGCGTCGAGAGCCCGACCCCGCGCAGGCTGACCGTGTACATCCATCCGGCGTTCTGGCAGACCTGGTGGTTCCGCCTGCTCTGCCTCCTGATGCTGCTCGGCCTGGCGAGCCTGGCCGTTATCCTCCGCATCCGAAGTGTCAGGCGAAAGGAACGTCTGGACCGCCGGCTTGTGGAATACCAGTTGAGAGCCCTGCGGGCGCAGATGAACCCGCACTTCATCTTCAACTCGCTGAACTCGATCCTCCATTTCGTGATCAGCCACGACTCGGAGTCGGCGCACACGTATCTCTCCAAGTTTTCGAAGCTGATGCGGGCGACGCTGGAGAATTCCAAGAGCGACACGATCGCGCTTGTCGACGAGTTGGAATCGCTGCGGCTCTATCTGGAATTGGAGTCGCTCAGATTCGACAACATGTTCACCTACGAGATCACCGTCAGCCCGGATATCGATCAGAACGATGTCGAGATCCCCCCGATTCTGATCCAGCCGTATGTGGAGAACGCGATCAAGCACGGCCTGGCGCACCGTGCCGGCCGCGGCACGCTCCGCGTGGACATCCGGCGCTCCGGAACGTACCTGCTCTGTTCGATCATCGACAACGGCATCGGCCGGGAGCGCTCGCGCGTGATCCAGGAGAAGCAGTTGAAGGACCACCGATCCTACGGAATGGAGGCCACGAGGAACCGCCTGGAAGTGCTCAGTTCCCTCGCCCGGCAGGATTATTCCGTGGATGTGATCGATCTGATGGACGACGCCGGCAATCCCGTCGGGACGCGGGTCGACCTGTACATACCGCTCGAATCGGCGCAGATGTGATTCGGCACAGATATGAATAGGGGTTTGTTCCACACCTCCAATGAACGGAAGAGACATGATCAACGCTGTCATCATCGACGACGAACGGATTGGGCGCGAAACCTTGACACGACTGCTGGAGCAGTATTGCCCGAACATCTCGGTGGTCGCCACCGCCGACTCGGTGGCCGCCGCCAAGGTGGTGATCGCAAAACACCGCCCGCAGCTCGTGTTCCTCGACATCGAGATGCCGTTCAGCAACGGCTTCGAGCTGCTGGAGGAGACGCACGCGGAAAAATTCGAGGTGATTTTCACCACGGCCTACGATCATTATGCGATTCGCGCCATCAGAAGCTCGGCACTCGACTATCTACTGAAACCGATCGACCGCGACGAGTTGATCGCCGCCGTTGCGAAAGCCGAGCAGAAGCTGAGCGGGCAGAATCATCTCAGCCAGAGCCTCGAGGTGCTGCTTGAGAATCTGAAGCATGCCACCACCGAGCACAGCAAGATCGCGCTGCCGACCGACGACGGCCTGATCCTCGTGCACGTGCAGAACATCATCCGCTGCGAGGCCGACGGCAACTACACGCGCTTCTTCATGCAGGGACGCGAGGAGCTGCTCGTCTGCAAGACGCTCAAGGAGTTCGATGCCATCCTGACCGAGATGAACTTCCTGCGGGTGCATCATTCGCACCTGGTGAACATCGGCCATGTGAAGAAGTACGTGCGCGGTGAGGGAGGGTTGGTGATCATGTCGGATACGGCGACGGTTCCGGTATCACGACGCAAGAAGGACGAACTGATCCGGAAGCTTTCGGGAACGTGATGAGCCAGGTGGGCCACAGGTGCGCAGCCTGCGACATTTGGTTGTCGGAACGGGCTCTTGCACTCGTTCGTACCGCGCGCTATGTTACAGGCGTTCTCCCACGCCGACATCGTACTATCTCATTAATCAATTTTCAAGAGGCTCCGCATGTATTTCGATCGATCGAGCCCATCACGGCCATCGCGCCCCTGCCTGCACCATCATACCGGAATGAGATCGGCGCGACCGCGTGCGCTCGCCGCCCTCCTCTGCATCGCCGCGCTCCTGTGCGCATGCACGGCGCACGCCCAGACCGACACCGTCCGGATCATCCCGAGCATCCACGAGCGACCCGATCTCTGGGTCTTGCTGCAGGACAGTTCGGCCATGTATCTGGTCTCCGAGGACGGCCGCGATACCACACTCGCAAATGATGTGACTCCCTCCTATGATTTCGCGATGGACTACGACTCGCTGGGACACATCAACTATACGCTCACCGAGTGGCGCAGAAATGGAACCCCGCTTGTTCTGCCCACGTGGATCGACGGCAGGAGAGTCAACGCCTCGGCCACACTGTTGAGCTGCAACTCGACCACCGAAACGTTCACCCCCGCCGCCGGCGACACGCTCAGCTTCTACCGTGAGCTGATCTGGAAGGATCCCACCACCAGCCTGCAGGACACCAACAACTACTACGCGCTCGACTCGCTGGACTTCGCAATGGAGCTGTTGCGGGCTTCGGACTCGGCGCGTGTGGCCCTCCTTGACAGCATCGGCATCCTGCCGAACGCAACGCCGGGGCGCCCGCGAATTCACGGCGCGCAGCCGTTGATGAGCATCATCCGGTATGTCGTTCCGCCGGAGCTTGCGGGCACTCCCGCCTTCATGCGCATGTTGCTCTACCACCGCGGGCCCGGCCCCTACTGGTTTACTCGACGGGATGGCATCACGCTGAGCTGGTCGCACCGTTTATCGGACAGCTCGTTTCAGTACTACCTGGAGCTGTTCGGGCGCGGCAGCCTGCTCTACAAGCAGCAGACGCTGGAGGATCTGGCTGTGCCGACGCCCAGCACGCCGCGGTTGGAGGTTGCCTTCACGACGGCAGGGCCGAGACAGGCCGCCATCACTTTCGACTCCGCGCCCGACGGCGCGACCGCGCTCGGGGTCTACGACGTCTCCGGCCACGCGCTGTTCTTCCCGTACAGCACGCCCGCCTCGTCGGGCACGGTGAGCGTGGGGTATGTCTTCCCGGGCGCCGGGAGCTACTTCGTCGGCCTGTTGCACGGCGGCAGACTGGTCGCCACGCGCAAGATCATCGTCCCGTAATCTATTCCTCACCACTCGACAACGGAGAACACATCATGAACGAACGGGCCATCCGCATCGCTGTTCTATTGTGTATGCTCACCGCCGCGGCAACGGCGCTCAGTGCCCGCGGGCAAACGCCGCCGCCGCCGCCGCCGGGAAACGGGCTCGGTAGCGCCGGCGACTGGCTTCCCAACGGCCCGATCTTCGGGTTCACCCACCCGTGGGGATACGATCTTCCGGGCGATCCGGGCGGCTCGGACGGTAGAAGCGGGTGGTCGCACGAGGGCGGATGGGGCGGAGGCACCGGTGGGGGCGGTGAGCCAAGCCCCGAATCATGCAGTTGCGGGCCCGAAAACGAATGCAATGTGTTGAACGTCGCGAAATGCCGGGCACATCGCCCTGATTATTGCGATGCATGGTGCTCATGCAATGTGAAGATGCCTATGCCAAGACCGCAGGCCGGCGCGGTCCTGCATGGCTCATGTTATCGGCAGGTGACGCCCAAGCACAGCCCTAACAGCTGCACCGCGAACGGAGCCCCATGCTCGATCCGATACGGCATCACGACGAAGTGGTAGCGTCGCCGCGCACGGAGGTTTTGTGCCCAACGGCCCGCGATACACGAGACATCGCGGGCCGCTCAGTGCATCACGTGGGCATGTGCATCGTCCTCATGTGCGCCACCGACGCCGCCACCAGCTTCTTCAACGTCGGCAGGTGCACATCGGCCAGCCGCTTGATGTACAGGCACGACTTCCCCGTGGTGAACGTGCCGAGCGTTGCGAGCAGCTCCTCGTACTTCGAGAAGCCGGCCATGATATAGAGCGTGATGTTCTGCTTGCGCGGTGAGAACCCGACGAGCATCCAGTCCGCCTCGCGGCCGCTCGCATACTTGTAGTGATAGCTCCCGAACCCCACGATGCTCGCTCCCCACATCCGCGGCGGCGCCTTGGCCGCCTTCTGCATGATGTCGATGATGGCACGGCAGTCGGCGCGGACGCCGTCATCCTTGATCGCGTCGATGAACGCATCGACCGATGCGTCGTTCAGTTTTGTCTTCAGTTCGGCCATGGGGTATCCTCCACTCTGTTTGCACGTTGCCGCCGGCATTGCCGCGCGGGGCAGCGGAACCGGCATTCGCGAATCTACGCGATTCGGTCGAGTGCTCGCAGTGCCGCGACCGCGCCGTACATTGTCGCGTTTCGTTCCCAAGGAGTACCCGATCGATGCGCTTGACACGTTGGCAACTGGTGGGATTGGCCGCGGGGATCGCGGCGTTCGTTCTGCTCTTGGTCCTCGACACACCGCTGGATCGCGTGGCCGGATTCGGCTCGCGCCCGGCGCGCGCGGCGGCCGTGGCGCTGCTGATGGCGATCTGGTGGTTGAGCGAGGCCCTACCGATCTACGTGACGGCATGCGTTCCGCTCCTCCTCTTCCCGCTTCTGCGCGCCTTCCCGGGAGACGCCGCGGCCAACCTGCTCTCGACCGCGCTGCAGTATGTGGACCCGTACATCTTTCTCTTCGCCGGCGGCATGTGCATCGCCGCGGCGATGCAGCAGTGGGATCTGCATCGTCGGATCGCGCTCACGGTGATGCGCTTCGTCGGGACCGACCCGCGCCACCTTTTGTTCGGCTTCCTGGCGGCAACGGCGTTCATCTCGCTCTGGATATCGAACACCGCCACCGCCGCGATGCTGGTCCCGATCGGCATGGCGATCATCGCGCAGCTCGAACGGCAGAACGGCGGCGCGCGACTGAAGCACTACGGCATGGCGATCATGATGTCCATCGCGTACGCCGCGAACATCGGCGGCATCGGCACGAAGATCGGCACGGCGCCGAACGGGCAGTTCGCGGGGTTCATGGAGCGCATCGGCATCGAGGTGTCGTTCCTGCAGTTCATGGCCGTCGGCCTCCCGTTCGTGATCCTCTTCCTGCCGGTGGCCTGGTTCATGTTGTGGCGCATCGGACGGCGCGACAACCCGGCGCAGGAAGGGGGCGCGGCGATCGTGATGCACGAGCTTGTGCTGCTGGGCCGCACCAAGCGTGAGGAGTGGATGGTGCTGGGCGTGTTCTGCGCCACGGCGCTGCTCTGGATCTTCGGCAAGCCGATCACGGCGCTGGCCGCGGCGAACGTCACCGCGTTCAAGGTGAGCGCGGCGCACGTCGAGGGGACGATCGCGGTGTTGGCCGCGCTGGCGCTGTTCGCGATGCGCAGCCGGGGGCGTGCGCTGCTGGCGCCGAGGTCGCTCGTCGGGGTTCCGTGGGAGACGCTGCTGCTGCTCGGCGGAAGCTTCGCGATGGCGGCCGGCGTGCAGCAGAGCGGACTGTCGGACTGGATGGGCGGGCAGTTGACGGCCCTGCGGCAACTGCCGCCGTTCCTGCAGGTGCTGGCCGCGAGCGTCGCAACGGTGGGGCTTTCGGCGGTGGCAAGCAACACGGCAACCATCGGCATCATGCTCAACGTGCTGAAGGGGGCGGTTGCGCCGGGCATCATGCCCACCACGCTCTTCGCCTCGACGATCGCCGCCTCGTGCGACTTCGCGCTGCCGGCCGGCACGCCGCCGAACGCCATCGTATTCGGCAGCGGCTACGTCTCGATGCCGGTGATGGCGCGCACCGGCGTGTTGCTCGATCTGGCCGCCGCCCTGCTGGCCGCGCTCTGGTGCTGGTGCATTGTGGACTGGGTTCTGTAGAGTAGATTGAGCCCCTTTCCGATTATCGTTCACAACAGGGAACGCGACACGTGCAATCGTTACTGACAACGCTCAACGGGATCTTCGGCGACGCCTTCGAGAGCTGCGGCATGGACCGCTCGGCCGGAGCGGTGGTGATATCCGGACGACCGGATCTGAGCCAGTTCCAATGCAACGGCGCGATCGCCGGCGCGAGGGCGCTCGGCCGCAACCCGCGCGAGCTGGCGCAGGCGGTGATCGATGCGCTCCAGCGGCGCGAGATCTTCTCGGCGCTCTCGCTCGCCGGCCCGGGCTTCATCAACATCACCCTGACCGATGAGTTCCTCGGCGACTGGGCGAACCGGATCGCGGCCGACGAACGCCTCGGCTGCCCCGTGCGCGAGAACCCGCAGACGGTGATCATCGACTTCGGCGGGCCGAACGTCGCCAAGGCGATGCACGTGGGGCATCTCCGCAGCACGATCATCGGCGACAGCCTGCAGCGGCTGTTCCGCTTCGCCGGCGACAACGTCACCAGCGATGTGCATCTCGGCGACTGGGGAAAGCAGATGGGGCAGTTGATCACCGAGGTGCGCCGTGAGCGCCCCGAGCTGCCGTACTTCGATCCGGAGCAGACCGGCCCGTACCCGGAGGAGTCGCCGGTGACGATCGAGGAGCTGGAGGAGCTGTACCCGCGCGCGTCGGCGCGATCGAATAGCGACGAGGAGGCCGACGAGGAGGCGCGCGTTGCGACCGCGGAACTGCAGGCCGGACGGCCGGGTTATCGCGCGCTCTGGCGCCACTTCGTGAACGTCTCGACGGTTGCGTTGAAGCGCGACTACGCGAGCCTCGGCATACGGTTCGATCTGTGGCTCGGCGAGAGCGACGCGCAGGAACGCATCCCGGCGATGCTGGAACGGCTGCGCGCGGGGGGCTTCGTCGAGGAGAGCCGGGGCGCGCAGGTGATCCAGCTTCCCGCGGCCGAGGGTGAGGCCGAGCTGCCGCCGCTGATCCTGATCAAGGGGGACGGCGGCGTGATGTACGGCACCACCGATCTGGCGACGCTGGAACAGCGCGTCGACGATCTGCACGCCGACGTCGTGCTCTACGTGGTGGACGAGCGGCAGCGGAATCACTTCAATCAGGTGTTTCGCGCCGCACGCCGCACCGGCATCGCCGCCGATGCGCAGTTGGAGCACATCTGGTTCGGCACGATGAACGGCACCGACGGCAGGCCGTTCAAGACGCGCGAGGGGGGCGTGATGAAGCTGGGCGACCTGATCGCGATGGCGACGCGCGAGGCGCTCGAGCGGATGGAGGAGGCGAAGATCGCGGCCGAGTATCCGGCCGACGAGCGAGCGGAGATCGCGCGGATGGTGGGCATCGCGGCGATCAAATACGCCGACCTGATGAACAACCGCGAGAGCAACTACGTGTTCGATCTCGCCAACTTCACGCGCTTCGAGGGGCGCACCGGCGCCTACCTGCTCTATGCGTGCGTGCGCTCGAAGTCCATCCTGCGCAAGGCGGCAGAGCGCGGGTTCGCGTCGGGGGCGATCCTCCCGCCGACCGCCGATGAACACGAGCTGTTGCTCCGCCTGGCGGCATTCCCGGAGGCGGTGGCGATCGCCCATCGCGACCGCATGCCGAGTTATCTGTGCGAGCACATCTTCGTGCTG
Organism: uncultured Alphaproteobacteria bacterium; assembly: GCA_964549365.1. Classification (GTDB taxonomy): domain Bacteria; phylum Bacteroidota; class Ignavibacteria; order OLB7; family OLB7; genus JAFDZV01. The sequence continues at coordinate 1,203 of CAZJYH010000015.1, read as the reverse complement.
GCGCAGGCGTTGAACCGTTTCTACGCGAAATGCCACATCCTCACCGAGGAGAACGCGGAGCGCCGGGCCTCGTGGCTCCGGATCGTTGAGACGTGCGCACGGCAGTTCGAGCTGGTGCTGGGGCTGCTCGGCATCGAGGTGCCGGAGCGGATGTAGCGGGCGGCTTTCGATGAGTTGCTGCATGCTACAGTCCTGGGGCTTGGGACGCTCGCCCCCTGCGGGGCTCACTGTAGGGCGTAGGCCTTGGAAAGAAACAGACAAAACAGAACATGAAACGGGATCGGTCAATCATGATCGGTCCCGTTTTTGTTTGTCTGTGTCTCCATGAAATACTGTCACGCCGTGTGCAGGAAATGAGTATCATTGCACACACTCTCCACCCCCTTTTTCGTGCATTCCTAGATAATCATGTACTCCGGCGAAATCATATAGGAGGGCGATCATGAAGACTATCGTTCCCATTGCACTGGCCACCATTCTGTTCAGCATTGGAGCCTGCTTGCCCGCTTCGGCGCAGCCGCTGCCCGGTCCCTGCACGGGCAGCAATTCGTGGATCAACCCGGGAGAGGGCCTGCCCGGCCCACCTTCGTTTCCCACGATTATGAACAACGATGTTTACGTATGCCTAAAGGGACGGTCTACGAAAACAGACAGTACCGTAGACATATGGGCATGGAACGGTAGATACTGGCGGCATGTCACCGGATTTACGGTGCGCCGATTGTATTCGACAGTTTACGGGATGGTCTCGTTCCAGAACGATCTGTATGTATATGGCGGCCTTACCGACTTCAACCGCACAGGCGCCAACCCGCGGCTTGTTCGCTGGGACGGCGACGAATGGCTTCCGGTACCGGAACCCGATCCGGCGCTCGGGTGGGTCAGCGCAGCAGTTCCGTCCGATCGGCTCTATGTCACCACGATGGATACCGCATCGAAATCACGTCTGCTCTCGTGGGACGGCACGACATGGACCCAACATCCCACCGGCAGGATGTATGGCATATATCAGTTGGAAGGCGACGACCGATATCTCTACGCTCGCGGAACCATCAGGCGGGGACCTTCTCCTGATATTGTGCAGCGCTGGGACGGCGCCAGATGGGAAACGCTCGGCGATACCCTTTCAGGAATCTGGAACATCTTTGCGCGTGGCGGCGAGCTCTATGGTACACGCAGCGCCGGCTGGGGCAGTCAGCTTTT
>CAZJYH010000014.1:10567-19269 GCA_964549365.1 uncultured Alphaproteobacteria bacterium | reverse complement strand
GTCGCCGTTTGCCGCTCCGCTTCCTCCGTACTGACGTCCCCAGCGATACACGAAGGTCGAGGAGAGGCGCAGCAGCACCGCATCCCGCTTGGTGGATGGAGCAACCGGCGAGTTCGTCGTCGAGCCGGCAACGAGAATATCGCCGACGAATGCCGTGGAGTTGTTGCCGGTGATCGCCTCCTCGATGTCCCAGGCGATGTCGTCGGCCGAGGAGCCGATCGTCGCGGTGTTGATCACCGCGCCGGTGGTGGAGTTCAGGCGGGCAAAGAACATGTCGCGGGTTCCGCCGCATGCTACCGTGTTGCGCGTCACGCCGCAGATGACGATGTCGCCGTTCGAGGCCTCAAGAACATCGGTTGCCGAGTCGCTACCGCCCAGATCGAGCGTCGCGGCCCATGCGAGCGAGCCGTTCGCATTCATCCGAACGATGTAGGCGTCCGTTGCGGCGCACGTGGCCCCGCTGGTGTATGCTCCCACCTGCACAAATCCGCCGCTCGCAAGCTGGGTCCCACCGTACAGGCCCGCCTGTGAACAGGTGTTGTTGCCGAATCTGAACTGAAATCCCTGTGCGTTCGCCCGGTGTGTTGTGACGATGAACGAGATGAGGAGAAGAAAGGCCGCCGACAGACGGCCGAATGGAATACACTGCATTGTGTGCTCCTTGGTTGAACCACTGTGATGAGAAGACAACACGGAACCGGTCGACTCGAATGAATCAGGATCAACGATAGCATGGGTAACGTCGGCTGCGGATTTCGCGCCACGGATGTACGGCGCAGAACGTACGGCAGGAGCGAAATCACCGCGCCGCATGCATATGGCGGTGACCTTCCGCCGCGCCCACGTTGAACACACAGCCCGTTCATGAACGGGCTGCCCAAGGGTCCGGCTTACACTAGAGATTCGCAATTCAACAAGAATCCGGGGCGTCAAAGTGGTTCATTTGCGCCGCGTGTTGCGGGGGCACACACATACCAAAAGACGAAACAACCGTCGCATATGTCACACGGCGCGATGTAAATAAATCGCAATACAAGTTCTCTCGGCCGCATTCGATCAGCCGAGCCCCGGCGGCCGGTCGCACGCAATGCCTGCTCCGCGGTGCCCAGCCGTCGCGAGTTTCCAACAACCGCTTCAGCAGCGCGGGATCCTTGCGGCCCGCTCGCCGCATCGCCGATACCATGAAACGCCTGAAGGGCCGCGAGAAACCGGCGAGCAGGTCGCCGTTGCGCTACGTCATGCGCGTCGCCCCCGCGCCCGCCGGCTCCCATTTGTAGGGGGTCTGCATCGGAAACGGACCAGACGCGGTGCGCATCACGGGCCGCACTTTCGTTGTGTTCACGACTCGACGGTAAACCCGGCGGCCGCAAGGAACTCCGGCACGGACATGTCGGTCCCCGGCAATTTCTCCCACGCGGGATCGCCCGGCGCGCACTGCAGCATGGAGGCCCAATGCAGGATCTGCGTCGCGGAGTTCGGCGCGGTGGCCATCTGCATCTCGGCGGCCCACGCACCGTCGCGCAGACGCATACGCCCGAGGCCCAGCGGCATGGGCACGGCGCTCGTCGAGGTGCTTCCCGAGATGAAGGCCATGTAGATGGTTCCCTCGGGCGTCACCGAAGCGGTCAGCTTCTGCGCGGTCGGCGTCGCGGAGGAGCCTCCGCCGACGCCGGCGAGGGCCGGCCGAATCTGTTCGGCGACATTCCCCCAGAAATAGCCGTTGCGATAGCCGGTGATCTGCCAAACCGTTTGATCCACCATCCAGACAGGGTCCGCGCGATCCAGCGTGATCAACGGTGCGGAAAGATTTTCGGCCGGCACATACCAATACGTACCAACCAGCCAATCCCAATTATTCGACATGATATTCACCGAATTAATTGCGCAGTGAATTGCCCCCCAACGCCGCGTGGAGCATGTCGTGTGCGGCGTCAGCGGATGTGTGCGTCTCGGTGGAGAGATCGCGGCTGCATAAGAGCCCATCCTGGAATTGACAATCAGATATACCACGTGTCATTGCGAGCGCAGCGAAGCAATCTCGCATCTCGTAGTGAAGCACCGTCGAGGAGATTGCCTCCTTCGGCAAGCTCAGGACCGCTTCGCTCCTCGCAATGACGACCGGAATGCTATTCTCGGATAGGATCTAAGGCACGAAACGATCAGCAGCACTGGAAGAGAAATCGGCCGACCGTTCCCCCCTCATCGATGAACGCGTAACCGACCCCGGCATCCCCGAAATTAACATCGAACGGAACTTCGCAGGAATCGAGCTGCAACAACAGGCGCCACGTGTGCGAATCGTCCGGGAACTCGTCACCCTGAAGAAATCCGGGTGTGCCGCCGATCTTGTTGCCGCGGACGGCCTCCGAATATTCCTCCTGATCGTCGTCGGATAGTGCGAACAGATCGGTTTCCGGAATGAACTCGGGATCGGTCGCCGGTACGACGGCGACACCGTACTCGGCGTCCAGCAGAAGGCGCCGCCTGCCGTCGGGGGAATCCTCGCCGCGCTGCAGCGTGGGGCCCGACGCGATCGGAGCGGTCGGCACGAACGGCGTCCCGGGCTGCAGTATCACCGCGTTCTCACCGCCGTCCGGCAGCCATGTACCGTCCACGTATTCATCCACGTCGTCGGTGATGAAAACGTAGGCCATGCGCGCGGCGCATCCGGGGAACAACTCCTCCTCGATCCGGATCTGTCCGATGAATCGCATCGGTTTTCCATGCTGCCGGCTCATCGGCCATTGCGGCTCGACGAGCCAGCACGGCTGCCCGCCGAACTTGGTGATCGGCTCGACGATCGGCCGGTCGGGCTCCACGAATTCGAGACTCGCACGCTTTGCCATGTCTGAGGTACGGTTGATTGTGATCACTTGTCGATCGGATGCGGTCAGGTTGCGGCCGCACCGCTCGGCGGACATTCGACGGTGCCGGCGCTCGACAAGGGAGTCGCTCGACCGGGGAGTTGCTCCCAGCATCGAATGTCTCGTGATGCAGGCCATGCGACGGCCCCATGCCGCTCAATCACGCCGCAGGGTAACCAGGCGATATCCCACATCCAACTCCTCGCGATCGAGCAGCCCGGCGTTGCGTTCGGCCCAGCGTCCGCTTGCGATGTCCTCGCCGAGTCGGGCGATGCGCGGCTCCACATCGCCGATGCGTGAGAAGGTGGAGATGGCCGAACGGGCGCCCGGGTCGAGATACATCCCCGGTCTGCGCCAGTAGGCGCCGAAGAAACCGTCGATGCAATCGTGTGGGATGGGGACAACCTCCACGCCGATGCCCGCGACGGCGCCTCTCAACGCGGAGCGCAAATCGTGCATGCGCGGGAAGATCGAACAATCGAGCGCGTACGCATCGGGGAAGTAGTCGGTGTAGAGCCAGAACTCCGGATGCTCGGCGTCCCAGGTGAGGATCACGACGCGCGATCGCGCAACGCGCAGCATCTCGGCAAGCCCCGCCGCGCGATCGCTCCAATGATGCATCGTCAGCACGGCCATGCAGGCGTCGAACGAGGCATCCGGGAACGGCAGACTCTCGGCCGAAGCCGGCACCGCCGGCGCCGCACCGGGCGGACGCTGCGCGATCATCACGGCCGAAGGCTCCACGGCCGTCACGTCGCGATCGGCCGGCTCGTACGACCCCGTGCCCGCCCCGACGTTGAGAACCGAGCGCGCATCGCCCAACGCGTCGGAAACGGCACGCGCTATCCTTGGATCCGGGCGGCGATGGTTTCGGTAATCGTGCCCGATGGCGTCGTATCGTATGGTCTCGGCCTGCATGGGTGCTTCGTGTCGATGAACGCGCGGGTGCAACCATTCCCCGCGGCGGCGCAATCTACGCATCCTCCCGAATCGTTCGAGGAGCGCACAAAAGCCGCGGCGAAGCGGACCCCAATTCCGCTTCGCCGCGTGATTCCGGACGGATGACCTGTGCGTGGTGCCTGCACACCGACTCCCGGCCCGTGATCCTTACAGGAAGTTCGGGTAGTCGAACGCGTAGTTCACGGTGTAGCCGTTCTGCGTCATCTGCGACGCGTTCTGATCCAGGCCGATGTACACGTCGTCGCCGATGACCGTGAGCGCCTCGCATCCGACCTTCGGGGTCTGGGCCGCGTAAACGCTCGTTGCCCGCGACGCGCCGAGCGTGCACTGCTGCAGCGCATCGATCGTGTCGTCGTACAGCACGAACAGGCGGTTGGTAGCGGCATTGAAAAAGAAGTCCGAGATCTTCAGCCCGTTCGGATATCCGGAGGGATTCGGATTGTCGACGGTGATCGTTGTCACATACGTCGCATTGACCGTGCCGCCGCTGTTCGGGGGGAGGTCATAGACATCGGCCTGGCCGATGCGCGACTGATAGGCCGCCAGGAAGAACCCGTTGAAGCCGGTGGGCGTTCCCCATGAGCTGGGGCAGTTCGCCTTCGGCACAAATGTGAACGCCTCCATCCCCGCCCCCACGCTCGGCTGATAGTGGCCGAGCTTCCAGATCCTGTTGGTGAACGAGCCGATGTTGGAGGTCGAGTTGTCGCTCGGGTTCAACTGCTTGACGTGTGCATAGTTGTAGTTGCCGCCCGAGTCGCCTCCCTCGACGCCGATCAGCAGCATGCCGTCGCCGGCGTTGGCGATCGACTCGAAATCGAACTCCCCGCCGCTGCCGTAGTCGTACGTCTGCCAGTCATTCTTGGTGTCGCCGACGGCAATGCGAGAGATGCGCCCGTTGTCGCTGGCGAGATAGATCCAGACCTTGCCGCTCGGGTTGGTCCACGTGTTCATGCCGCTCGGCTCCAGCTTCAGGTCGGAGACGTTCGGGTTGGCCGTAAGAATGGTGACGGCGCTGCTCTGAGGAACAGGCCACGTGTTGCTGAAGGACATGTTGATGCTCCTGGTTCGGATGTTCCGCGTGTGCTTGTTGGTTATGCCCGGCCGGACAGTGAAGGGGGCGCATCGGCAGAGACGCGCGCCCTTTACGGCGGTAAACATCGCCAGGGAGCGACGGCGGCCCATTACTTAGAAAGTACCTAGGGCGTTGAGCGGGTGGCGGGTGGCTCAGCGGGTGGCGAGTTGCGGGTGGCGAGTTGCGGCTGGACGCTCGTGAAGGTTTCACCGAAACTTGATGAATCCGGATCTTCAACGGGTGGAGGACGCCGGACACGGTGTACGCGTAACGTTGAACTTGGAACTTGGAACTTGGAACTTGGCACGTTGTGCCTGGTGCCTTGTCCGTCGCTGAGCGCATAACGCTTCCCCCATCACGCTCAACGCCCCTCTACCACTTCCAGAGGAACGACAGCACGGGCGCAATCGGAAGATGCCGCGCCTCGCCGCTGAGCGGTCCGGTGCCGCGGATGTCGGACTGCCGGGCGAGATCGACGGCAAGCCCGGCGTCGACGGCGTACTGTTCGCCGAACCAGCGGAATGTGAGGGCGATCGGTGCGATGCCCGACGATTCGATCACATAGGACTCCGCGGCAATCTTCATGCCCCGCCCGATCGTCACGTCGCCGCCGATTCCGAGCACGTAGGCGTTGCGGTCGAACTCGCGATCGGTGGTCCGATGATGCTTCCAGCTGTAGCCCCCCGCGACGTTGATCCGGTTGGCGCGATCGCCGTAGCTCAACACGGCATACGGCGCCGATACGGTGATGTCCGACTCGGCGGTCGAGGTGTAGCCGAATTGGAATCCGAGCGCGGCGCGAAATTTTCCGGACTCCACAACCTCATACTTCGCGCCCGCGGTCACCACCAGCAGCTTCGACAGGAACTCCGGCACCGTCACGGTCCCCACCATCACCATCAATCGGTCGGTGGCGCCGTACCCGGCGATCAGCCCGGCCACGTCGTAGCAGCCGGCGAAGAAGCGTCCGGCGCCCACCGGCTCGGCGGTCGGCATCAGGATGTTGCGGAACGTGGTTGGGTCCACCAGCGGTGGAAGGGTGTCCTTCGGCGGAGGCGGGGTTTTCGGCGGAGGCGGCGGAACCGCCACGGCCGTTACCGGCTTGTTGATGACATACTGCGTGAGACCGGGCGTCGTCTGCTCGCGACGGATGTAGATGTGAATCGTCTCGGCGATATCCTCCACGAATTCCGGACGGTAGCAGACGGTGTACTTGAAGTCGTTCCCTTCGGCGCGCCATGGTCCCTTGCCCGGCGGCATGATCACACGGAAGCGCGGGTTGTCGACCACGATGGAATCGACCAGGCGCATCTCGGAGGTGACGATCTCGCACCGCAGGCAGGTATCACGACCGATCACCACGCGCCCGGTGTACTCCTTGCGGATCTGCCAGTTCTGCCCGCGCAGCGTCGTGGTGCCGAAGCCGCCGCCGCAGTCGTAGACCGTGAAGTTCACCTGTTCGCTCGTCGTTGGGTCGTCGACACGCACACGCACGCGAAGCTCCGTCGGGCAGCCCGTCACCGTCGGCACCTCCACCACCGTCTGCGACGACGCGCTGAAGCGCACCTTGTCGATGCCGGCGGCGTTCCTGATCGTGATCACGTTCTCGCCCGGATACAGCTCATCCGGATTGAAGGAGGTACGCCCGTCGCGTGGCTGTGCGGCCAGCAGGTGCGGCAATGCAAGGAGGGCGATCAATGACAACAGGCGACGCATCGGAACTCACGACTTGGTTGGCATGCGGACGGGAAGCACCACGGCGGAATCTCACGCTCGTGAAGCCGGGCAACATCCTAGGCCGGCGGCATCTCGGTCCTCGTCCGGCCAGAATATAACCACACCGGGCGCCGAAGTTACGCCGAAGACGAGCGGAAGCGATATGCGGCCGCTTCGTACATTGCCGAGCGCCCCGGCGCCCCCGAAGTCCTCTCCTTTACGAACCATCGATCGGATTCCATGAGCGATCTCCCGTCCCAGCCCTCGGCTCCCCTCTCGCCTCGCGGAGGCGGCGGCCCGCTCGGCGCCGTCCGAGGACGCGCCGATGAATATCTTCAGCTCTCGGCGACGCTCACCTACAGCTTTCTCTTCGTGCTGCCGCTGATCGTGCTCTACGAAATCGGCACCGCCGTGGTGAACGCCGGCAGCAGCGGCGAGATTCGCGTCAGCGCCGACGTGTTCATCAAGCGCGTGCTGGCGATGGTCGGCATCGAGGGAACGCTCTGGCTGAGCGTCTTCGTTCTGGCGGTCGGCGCCGGCATCATCATCTTCGAGCGGCGCAAGGGGATCACGATCAAGCCCCGGTACTTCGCGTACATGTTCGGTGAAAGCTCCGTCTATGCGGTGCTGAGCGGAACGGCGGTGGCGTGGTTCGTTGCAAGCCTCTTCAGTCTGCAGTGGCCCCCCGGCCTCCAGGTCGCCGGCAAGACTTCATTCGCGCAGGGGCTCGTGCTCTCGCTCGGCGCGGGGATCTACGAGGAACTGGTCTTCCGCCTGTTGCTCGTCTCGGCCATCATGTGGGCGCTGGCGCTCGTCAAGCAGCTCGGCAAGGGGAAGCGCTACACGATCGCGGCGGTGATCGGCGCGCTCATCTTCTCGGCGGTGCATTACATCGGCGCGCTCGGCGATGCGTTCACGCTCCAGAGCTTCACCTTCCGGTTCATCATGGGGCTGGTGCTCAACCTGCTCTTCCTCTGGCGCGGCTTCGGCATCGCGGCGATGACGCACGCGCTCTACGATGTCTTCGTGACGGTGATGCATGGAGGGTAGGCGTTGAGCGTGAAGCGAAGTTCCACGTGCCAAGTTCAAAGTGCCAAGTGCCAAGTGCCAAGTTGCGCACAGATCTGTATACTCCATGGGTATACGCACGGTGATTGATGAGATTTTTGAGTGGAACGCACTGTTTGCTCCTTCTCGCCACTCGCGACCCGCTACTCTCCCAATGCCTCACGCAAAGGCGCCAAGGCGCGAAGCACCAAGAACTAAGCACCAAGTTCAAAGCACCAAGCCCTGCCCAAGCCTGTATATCTCACAAGTATACGCACGGTGATTGATGAGATTTTTGAGTGGAACGCACTGTTTGCTCCTTCTCGCCACTCGCGACCCGCTACTCTCCCAATGCCTCACGCAAAGGCGCCAAGGCGCGAAGCACCAAGAACTAAGCACCAAGTTCAAAGCACCAAGCCCTGCCCAAGCCTGTATACCTCACAAGTATACGCACGGTGATTGATGGGATTCTCGATCGAATCGTCGGCATTCTCCCCTACCCCATCACTCATAACCCTTCGGCCCGCCACCATGATCCCCACGAGTGTCCAGTGTCGAGCGTCCCGCGTCCAACACGATTCCACCGCGAAGGCGCGAAGGGCGCTCGCGACCCGCTACCCGCTTCACGCCCACCGCTTCACGCAAAAAACAGCCCGGTCCGCACGTGCAGACCGGGCCGCGCCCATCATCTTGGATCGGTGAACCGGTTGCGTGCCGCTACGGCCCCACCAGCGTCTTCACCAGATCATCGTTATCCGCCGGCGTGTTCTGATTCGCGTTCTTCTCGCTGGACGGGTAGATCCAGCGAGCCGGCACGTTGCGTTCGCGCTTCGTGTCGGTACGGCGCTCATCGGTGTACGCCTGTCCTTCCAGGAACAGCTGCAGATACTTCTGCTTCTGGACCTGGGCGATCGTCGCGTTCTTGTCCGTCGACGAATAGTCCGGCAACCCCGCGGCCCTGCGGATGATGTTCACCGCGTCGACGCCCGCCTGCAGCGCCCCGACCCGCGCCTCGCATTCGGCCACGATCAGGACGGTCTCTT
>CAZJYH010000014.1:0-10557 GCA_964549365.1 uncultured Alphaproteobacteria bacterium | reverse complement strand
CATGCTGGAAACCAGGTTCGGATCGAGCTCCTCGGCCGTCGCGTTCGCCTGGTCGTGGGCCGCGAACCCCACGGTGTTGCCGTTCTTGTTCGGAGCAAGGTACTCGGCCAGACGCTTGTCGCCGGGCTCGCTCTTCAGCGAATCGACGAACGACTTCTCCACCTTGATCGCCTCCCCCTCGTTGCCGAACCAATGCCCCCACGGCGACACCTCGTTCGGGTTGTCGGTGTAGATCGCCATGAGGTTCCCGGTGGCGGCGCCGATGCCGAGACGAGCCTCGGTGAGCGCCTGTGCATAGTTCTTCACGTGCAGATAGTACCGTGCCTTCAACGAGTGAATCACCGCGATCCACTTGTCCTTGTCTCCCTGGAAGTTCAACTCCTGGTCCACCGCGCCGGCGTTCTGCATGTCGGCGAGCGCGGCGTCGAGGAGGCGCTGCGTCTCGGCATAGGCATCGGCCTGCGACACGAACTGTGCCGAGGTGAAGCCGTCGATCGTGACGGGGATCGAACCGTACATGCTGGCGAGCTCACCGAAGATCAACGCCTTGTGGGCCTTGGTGACGCCGAGCAGCGTGGCCCGCGTGGCCGCGTTGTCGCCGCCGAAGGTGACCGTCGGCGCGAACGCCAGGATGTCGTTCGCAAGCTTGATGCCGCGATAGGCATTCAACCAGTTTTCGTTGGTTGGGCCGTCCTCGTTCATGAAGTACTTCGTCCACGCAACCGGCTGCACACGTCCAACACCGGTGCCGGCCGCCTGCCAGCTCCAGATGGAGTTGACGCGCGATCGATCACCGGCGTAGAAATCACCGGTCACCGACTGCATCGCGACGAACACGCCGAGCACGCCGTCGCGGGATTTGATCTTCACCTCGTTGATGCCGTTCGGCGAGTTGTTGATCGCCGGATCGATGTCGCAGCCCGCGATGCCGATCAGGCACACAACAGCCATCACCCCACGCATGAGCCGCGCACGGCTCCGGGTTCCATAGAATGTGTTGCTCATTGTTGTGTTCCCTGATTAATAGGTGAGCGAGAGCGAGAATCGAATCGAACGGGTCTGCGGCAGCGTGAAGTAATCGAAACCGCGCCCTTCGGCCTGCTGGAAGTTGTTCACCTCCGGATCGTACCCCGAGTAGTTCGAGAACGTGGCAACGTTGCGTGCCGACACGCCGAACGTCACCGTCTCGATGCCCCAGTCCTGAAGGCCGTCCCACCGATACTCCGCATGCACCTCGCGGATCTTCACGTACGACGCGTCCTCCATCTGCGCCTCGTCGGCGCCGTCGAGGAAGTTGTTCGCATACTCACGGTAGTACGCCTCACGCGTCAGCTGCGTGGTGTCCGACATGTCTATCACCGCCTCGCCGCGGTCGTTCGTCCAGAGATCGTTCCGATCCTTCGTGTCGCCGTGCGTGCCGAAGTTGTAGAGTGCGCCGCGAGTGCCGTTCCACACCTGGCCGCCGGACGACACGTCGATCAGGAAGCCGACGGTGAAGTCGCGGAAGAGCGTGAACTCGTTGTTCCATGACGCGTTGAAGTCAGGGTTCGGATCGCCGATGTTCTGCAGCGTCGGATCGACGAGCGGAGCATGGAGATACGGATTGCCGAACGTGTCCTCGGCCACGATCGTGTCACCCGCCTTGCTGATATAGGTGTCGCCGGAGTATACGCGGTTGCCGTTGCGGTCGCGCAGCCAGCCCGAGCCGCGCATCACGCCGAGCGGCTGCCCCACCTGTGCAACGTTCGTGACTCCGGTGAAGCCGCCCTCCAGCTGAACGAACTCGTCGCCGGTGAGCTTCGCGCCGGCCGGCTTGATGTTCAGCTCGGTGACCATGTTCTCGTAGGTCGAGAAGTTGATGCGCGAGTCCCACTTGAAGTCCGCCGAGTTGACCGGCGTGAGGTTCAGGCCGATCTCGAAACCGCGGTTCCACATCTTCCCGGCGTTGCGGATCTGCTGGTCGTAGCCGCTGGATCCCGGCACCGGAACGTAGAGAATCAGGTTCTCGACATCGCTGCGATAGTACGTGGCCTCCAGGCCGATACGGTTCTCCCAAAGGCCGAGGTCCAGGCCGATCTCGAACTCCCTGCTCAGCTCCGGTCCGATCTCGTCGTTGCCGGCGATCACGTAGTTCTGCGGCGTGCCGTCCCCCTCACGGATGCCGATGAAACCGTTGCGGCCGGCCGAGGTGGGACGATCCCACGGCTCTGGGAATCCGAACGTGCCGTACGAGAAGTTCGTGGCGTAGACGGCAGGAAGCGTCGGCGAGCCGGCCTCGCCGTAGGAGCCACGCAGACGCAGGTTGCTGAAGACGTCGCGAGCGCTCTCGAAGAACGGCTCGTCGGAGATCGTGTATGCCGCGCTGAACTTCGGATAATAGTGGAACTGATCGGCCGTGCCGAACGTCGAGCTGCCGTCGCGGCGAAGCGCCGCGGTCACGCTCAAGCGGTTCCAGAACGTCGCGGTCGCCTGCGCGAACAGCCCCACGGTCTTCTTCTCCGCCGTCGAGGAGGAGCCGTCCTTTGCCGAACCGGCCTGGATCTCGTCGAAGAACGGCAGCGTCGTGTTCGAGGAAACCACATCTTCCTTCGAGTTCTCCCAGATCACCTGGCTTCCGAGCGTCACCGACAGCCCAACGTCGTCGCTCAGGGCCTGGTTCAGGTTCGCGGCGAAGTCGAGGTTCGTATTGCTGTTCGTGACGCGGTCGTGGTCCACCTCGCCCTCACGATTCGGGGAGTCGGCGCTCTGCACGGCAAGGCGCTTGATGTTCAGATGGTCGTATCGATCGAAGCCCAGACGACCGCTGAAGCTCAGCCAGTCCAACGGAGTCCAGTCCATCGATGTGCTGTGGATGAACCGGTTGATGTCCGTCGTGAACGTGTTGTTGAGCTGCGTCCAGATCGGGTTGTCGTAGAAACCGAACCGCCGTTGCGTGACGCCGTCCGGCTCGTACGATCCGTTCCCCTTGCCGTCATCCCGGTTGTTGAATTCCGGCGGTGTGCGGAGCGCGCCGAGCAGGATGCCCGAGGTGTTCGAGCCGTTCTGCGGCAGGTCGTTGTGAATCGTGATGTAGTTGTTGCTGGACTGCATGTAGACCTTCGGCAGGATCTCGGCCCCGAGGTTCAACCGCGCGTTGCGCCGATCGAGCTCGGAACCGATCACGTAACCCTCCATCTTCGTCCAGGTGGCCGAGGCCAGATAGTTCATCGGTCCGGCCGCGCCGGATACCGACAATGTGTTCTCGAACGAGGTTCCCGTGCGGAACGGTTCATCGGCATGGTTGTAGGTGGCGGTGTCCGCCTTGAGCGCCTTCCCCCACGACTGCGAACCGCCCGGCGTTCCATTGGCCCCGTCCGTGCCCGGCTTGTAGGGCGCGGTCTGGCCGAACTGCGTCTGCAGCGGAACGGTGCCGACCTTGTTGTCGACCTGCACCGAGGAACCGATCTGCACCGTGGCGGTCTTGTCGCCGTGCGACTTGCCGCGCTTCGTGGTGATCAGCACCACGCCGTTGGCCGCGCGGGAGCCGTAGATCGCCGCCGCGGACGCTCCCTTCAACACCTCGATCGATTCGATGTCGTTCGGGTTGATGTCCACCGCACGGTTGGCCAACTGGACGTTCCCTCCCTGGAAGTCGGACCCCTTCAACGACGTGTTGTCGATGATCGTGCCGTCGACCACGTAGAGCGGCTCGGAGCTGCCGGATATGGTCTTGCGGCCGCGGATGGTCACGTAGGTCCCCGCGCCCGGCACACCGTTGGTGCGTGTCACCTGCACGCCGGTCACGCGCCCGGAGAGGGCGTCGATGGCGTTGGGCGTCACCGCGCGCGCAACATCCGTCCCCTCGACCGTGCCGATCACGTTGCCGAGCTTCTTGCGATCGGTCTCACCGCTGAGCCCCATCACCACGATCTCATTCTGCTGCAGCGGCGCGACGCTCAGCTCGAAGTTCGCCGTCGTTGTCGTTCCGGGCGTCACCGCCACGGTCTTGCTGCTCCGGCTGAAGCCGACCGCGCGTGCCTCTATTGTCTGCTTTCCGGCTGGTATTCGATTGATGGTGTATCTGCCGTTCTTGTCGGCGATGGCTCCGAGGTTGGTTCCCTTCACGATCACGGTGGCCCCGGGAATCGGGTTGCGTGATGCTGATTCGGTGACCACGCCGGTAACCCGCTGCTCCTGTTGGGCCGAGAGGCCGGCCGCGCTCACCATCAACAAGGCTGCCGCGGTTATGCCGACGCGCATCCTTGCCAGAGTGCGGGCACGAGGAATTTTCCCCAACCATGCCGCACTGCATGTGGTTTGTGTGACGCCCATACTGATCTCCTGATGTTTGGAATTCGGGGCCAACTGAAACACATGGAGCAGCTTGGGAACGTAGCCCGCACACACCATGCGTTGCCCCGCTCGCTTCACCGCGGCCCGGCCCGACGGTCATGATTGGCAGAGACCGCACCGGACATCATTGCGATGGATGCACGCCGCCGTAAGCCCCGTGGCGGAGTGCGCAGGACAGTTCACTCGTCAGTGTCGGAACGTTTGCTTGTTCTTCTTGATGTTGGATTGAGGAGAACTGGAGAGAGGGGGTGAGGGTCGCATCGAGTCGCCGTGGTGGCAGACCACGCCGCTTGGTGCCCGAAGTATGTGCCGTTCCATAAATGTCATCTGAGCTCACCTTCGTGCGTATAAGATAAACATAACTTGACGCGGATATCAACTGGTTTGAGACGGTTTTTGGGTTGTGTGTTTCTGGGTTGTGAGTGGCGGATTGTGAGAGACATCATCGGCAGCGGCTTTGCGGAGCCATCTGATTGGGCGCCGGACTCTACGACGCTCGTCTCGTTGGTGGCGAGCCGCGAGTATACGGCATTAGCCCCCTTCACGTCTTTACGGTGCAATCCGGTTGGACGCTCGGCGCCGGGCGATGGACGCTCGCGGGGATCGTGGCGGCCCCGATGATCCCCGACAGGCCGGGATTTGCACGCGGGATCTTCGATGAGTGGCGGGCCGAAGAGGTTATGAAAGAAATGCCCACGCATCACGCTGCACGCTCAACGTGGAACTTTGAACTCGACCCCCAGCACGGTTCTACATTCATCAGTCTAAACTTTGTCTTCCCCTCCCGATTCCATCTCATCGAGCCGGCGCGCAAGGTACATTCGCTCGGCGTTGTTGATCGCAAGATCGAGCGCGGCGCGATAGGCCGCGGCCGCCGCCGACCGACTTCCCTGCCTGCGGAGCAGATCGGCGCGCACGGCGTGCAACAGCCGATAGTTCTCCAGCGTCCCCTCGCGCTCGATCGCGTCGACCAGGGTGAGGCCATGCTCCGGACCATACGCCATCGCCACGGCAACCGCGCGGTTGAGCTCGACCACCGGCGAAGGATGCATCGCAAGCAGACGGGTATACAACGCCGCGATCTGTGCCCAGTCGGTCCCCGAGGGCGTTCGCGCCTCGGCATGCAGCGCCGCGATCGCCGCCTGCAGTTGATACGGTCCGGGCGCCCCCATCGCCAACGCCCGTTCGAGCAGGTCGATCCCCTCGTCGATCTGATCACGATCCCACAGCCGTCGGTCCTGTTCCTCCAATATGATCAGCTCGCCGCTGGGCCCCACACGAGCATTTCGGCGCGAGTCCTGCAGCAACATCAAGGCCAGCAAACCGGCGGCCTCCGCGCTCGCGGGCATCAACGCCGCCACGGTGCGCGCAAGCGCAACGGCGTCGGCGCAGAGTTCACGGCGCACGAGATGCTCCCCGGCGGCCGCGGCATACCCCTCGTTGAAGATCAGGTACAGCACCGCAAGCACCGCATCGACGCGCTCGGGAAGCAGCTCGTCCGGCGGGACGCGAAAAGGGATGCGCGCATCGCGGATCTTCCGCTTGGCACGCACCAGGCGCTGGGCCATCGTCTGAAGCGGCACCAGAAACGCGGTGGCGATCTCGGGCGTGGTGAGCCCGCCGAGCAGACGCAGGGTCAATGCCACGCGCGCCTCGAGGGCAAGCGCCGGATGGCAGCAGGTGAAGATCAGCTTCAACCGATCGTCGGCGATGCCGCTCGGAGCCGGCTCCTCGCCGCCGTCCGTGTCGTCGTGATGCATGGCGCCACCCAGCGCCTCGTGCATGCACCGGACATGCGCGTCGCGGCGCAAGCGGTCGATCGCCTTGCGCCGGGCCGTGAGCGTGATCCACGCACCGGGGTTCGGCGGCACGCCCTCAGGTCCCCATCGCTCCAACGCAACGGCGAACGCCTCCTGCATGGCGTCCTCGGCCAGCTCGACATCGCGAAGCATTCCCACCAGCGCCGCCATCACCCTGCCGGACTCACGCCGGAACGTGCGCTCCACATGCGCATGAGCACGGCTCATCGGCACGGCCCCGGCAATGTCACGACCATCGCTCGCTTCAACGCGGCGGCGTGCAACGATCGCCGGCTCCGGACACCACCGAATGCCGAGACGCCGGTATGCATCGGGCCGTCACTCATACAGGCGCCGCACCTCGATGGTTCCATACGTCGATGTGGGAATCATCGCCGCGTACGCACAGGCCTCGTCGATCCCGTCGCACTCCACCACATAATACCCACCCGCCACCTCCTTCGCCTCGGCGTACGGACCGTCGGTGCGCATCACCTCCGAGCCCGCGCGGCGCACGGTGGCGGCCTGATCGTCGTACAGGCGCGCGCCGTCGACCATGCGTCCCTGTTCGCGCAGGAGACGGACCAGATCGTAGTGCCCGGCCATGTTTCGCGCGCGCTCCTCCTCGTTGAACGCGGCCTCGGCGGCGGGGTCCGTATGGATCAACAACATGAACTTCATGATATGGGTTCTCCTCCTCTGTTTTCATTGCCGGGCACTTCCTGGTAACACCAGCGGCCCCGTGGGAGAACCCGGCGTATCATTGGGTGATCGGGGTCGCGGAAATGAAGCATGCGCGCGTCACCGCGCGCATGCATGATCAACGGCCGGCGAAACGCCGCGCGTCATTCCGTCTCGAGCACCGGGCGGATCTCGATGTAGCCGTGCACGGCCGATGGGATCCGCGATCCGAGCTCGATCGCCTCGTCGAGATCCTTGCATTCCAGGATGTAGAACCCGCCGATCTGCTCCTTCGTCTCGGCGTACGGCCCGTCGGTTTTCAGGACTTCCCCGTTGCGCACGCGAACGGTCGTGGCGGTGGTTGCCGGCTGCAACGCCTCGCCCCCCTTAAAGGCGCCGCGGTCGTTGACGTCCTGCGTGTAGGTCATGTACTGCGCGAACTCGGCCTCGCGTTCCTCGATCGGAGCCGCTCCACGGACCACCTGATCGGTGTAGATCAGCATTACGTATCGCACGTTCGTTCTCCTGCGTTGATGTTATCGAAAATCCGACGCGCGGCACCTCGCCGCGCGTTGCATGAGTACAACGCACGGAATGATCGGAATCGACAGGCGTGGGAAGTTTTTTTTTCAGGCGCTCGAATCGACCGCATGAATCAGGGCGGCACGGCTCCGTTGCTCGACGTTGGCCACAGGCGTGCATCCGCAACGATGCCGACGAGCAGTGATGTATCATCGGACACGCCACGCGTGCCGGGCATGCCTGCGCGAAGGAATCCCGCAACTCGTCAGCGCTTCGTCTCCGACACGCTCCGGACCCAGTCATGGATCTGCCTCTCCAGCACGCTCAACGGGATGGCCCCCTGCCCGAGCACATGATCGTGGAAGGCGCGCACATCGAAGCGGGGGCCCAACTGCTGCAGCGCCCAGCGACGAAGCTCCTTGATCTTCAGCTCGCCGATCTTGTAGGCGGTCGCCTGCCCGGGCCATGCGATGTACCGGTCGACCTCGACTTCGATGTCGTGCGGCGCCTTGCTGGAGTTCTCGGAGAAGAACGCGATCGCCTGCTCGCGGGTCCAGCCCATCGCATGGATGCCGGGGTCGAGCACCAGCCGAATGGCGCGCCACATCTCGTAGGTGAGCTGGCCATACTTGGCGTACGGATCGGTGTAGAAGCCCATCTCCTCGCCGAGACTTTCGGAGTAGAGCCCCCACCCTTCCACGAAGGCGGTGTACTCGCCGGACTTCCGGAAGCGGGGCATCCCTTCCATCTCGCGCGCCAGCGATATCTGCAGATGATGGCCCGGCACCGCCTCGTGCAACGCAAGCGCCTCCATCTCCCACTTCGGTCGCGACTTCAGATCGTACGTGTTGGCGTAGAAGTACCCCGGCCGGCCGGACTCGAGCGCACCGGACTGGTAATACGCGGTCGTCTGCGACTGCTCGGCGTATGAAGGGATCGGGACCACCCCGTACGGGAGCCGGGGCAGCCGCCCGAACAGCTTGATCAGCTCGGGATCGGCACGCTTGCATATATCCCGATAGCCGGCCAGCAGGCTCGCCGAATCCGTGTAATAGAACCGCGGGTCGGTCCGCAGGAATTTCGTGAAGGCGGCGAGGTCCCCCTTGAAGCCGAGCTTCGCGATCAGCGCGTCCATCTCGCCGCGAATGCGCTTCACCTCTCGCATGCCGAGGTCGAAGATCTCCTTCGGCGTGAGGTCCGTCGTGGTGGATTGATGCACGCGGTAGGCGTACCAGTCGGCCCCCCCCGGGAGAGCGCTCAGGCCGATGGTCGCGCGCGCTGCGGGGAGATAACGCCCCACGATGAAGCGATGCAGACGCGTGAACGCGGGGACCACTTCATCGCGATACGCCGCAACGGCCGCATCCCGCAGCGTCTTCGCCTCGGCCGAGTCGATGGAGGAGGGCATCTCCGCGAACGGCGTTAGAAGCGGGCTCTTCATCGGATCGTCCGGGATCACGTTCAGGATCTGCCGCGGCACGGCCTCCATGGTGATGCGCGGCGGCACGATCCCCTTCTCCAGCCCGCGCGTCAGGAGCGCGATGTTCTGTTCAATCACCTTCCCCACCGCGCGCAGCCGCGCCACCCGGTCCAGGAAGTCGCGCTGCGTGAGCCTCGGCGCCACCTCCATCAACGCGGGGAGATCCTGCTGAATGCCGCCGAGCTGTGAGATGCGGAGATACTCATCGGGAAAGCGTCCGCCGGCGATCTGATCGTCGATGCCGGCGGCGAAGAGATCGTAGCTCACCTGATCGGTCGGCGCCAGGCGCGCGCGATCGATCGAGCGGATCACTTCGCGCGGGATCTGGAGCTGCTCGCGGCGCCGGTCGATCGCCTCGAACGTCATGTCGGTCCACCCGTCGTTGCCGACACCGTACCCCTCGTACGTTGCCCACTCCGGATACTCCCGCATGTTGTAGTCCCACCACAGATCGAAGAGCGAATGCAGCCGCACCGAGTCCGCAGGGCGCGGTGTGTCGGTGATGAGCCCGCGCAGCTTGACGAGCACGTCGGCGGCGGGGCCCTGCGCCCACACGGAGCGGATCGGGATCGTTGCCAGGATGACAACCAGAGCGAGCGAGGAGCGCAACGGCGTATGCGTGTTGGTCATGACGATATCAACTTGGTGAGGCTTGGCCGCCGTACGGGCGGCCGCGCATCACACAATATATCGCCGAGCCTCGAAGTGTCGCCACAGGCTCGCGCCGCGCCCCCGAGCTTATCCGGCAGCGGGGGACGCGAGCGCCTTGCGGATCGAGAGCACGTGCAGCGCGAGCACAAACGGCAGCGCGAGCGCGGGGAGCCGGCAGAACGGGAACCCGGCGATCTCGGCGTTCGCCGGCTCGTTCATGAAGACCCGCAAGGGCGTCGGCGTCGAGAGCAGGCCCGTGATCACGGTGTTGATCAGCACCGCGAATCCCGCGGCGTTCCATGCAACGATCGCGCGGCGCGGAAGCGTGCGCCCGGTGCGCCGCGATGATATCTTTCGATTGCACCGCGGCCGACGATCGCCGGAGCGCAGGACGCCGCCTATATTTGCGCGACCTCAGGACTCAACGAACCGCACGCGGCACGACCATGCTCATCATCTTCAGCGACACGCATCTGACCGACGCAAGCACGGCCACGAACGTGGACGAGGGGGCGTTTGGTTATCTCGGCCAGGCGATCATCTCGGCCGCCCGGCGTGGCATCGACGACGTGCACGTGGTGCTTCTGGGCGATATCGTGGATCTGGTGCGCACCGACTACTGGCATCGCACGGGCGTTCCGCTCGATCAACGCCCGTGGGGTGGGACGCTCTCCCCGGCCACCGGCATGCATTCGGACGACGCGATGGTGGAGCGCCAGTTCGCCGACGTGCTCGATCTGGTGTTGGCACAGCCCGCAAGCCGCGCGCTCTTCGGCATGTTGAACGAATTGCCCCGGACCGTGCGGGAGTTCACCTCGTCGGTCAGGGTGAGCTACGTGATGGGGAATCACGACCGCGTCTTCAACAACTACGAGGAACTCCGCAGCCGCCTGGCCGCCGAGATGCCCGATGTGCCGGTGGAGTTCGTGAACGAGATCCGCCTGCCGGAATACGGCGTGCTTGCGCGCCACGGACACGAGTGGGATGAGATCTGCCACGGCTGGACGTTCATGCGCGCACTCGGGAATCGCCGACGGCTGGACCGGTTTCACACGGATGCCTACAAGGTGATGGCGATCGGCGAACCGATCA
>CAZJYH010000013.1:0-19751 GCA_964549365.1 uncultured Alphaproteobacteria bacterium | reverse complement strand
TGAAGGAACTCCGCCGCCGTCTGCGGCGCGAGCAGACCTATGCCGAACGGGTATTATGGTCGCAGCTGCGCGGCAGGCGCCTTGGAGGATACAAGTTCCACCGCCAGTACAGTGTAGGCCGCTACGTGGTGGACTTCTATTGTGCGGAACACCGACTTGCGATTGAACTTGACGGCCCCGAACATCTCACCGACGAGGGCCATGCGCACGATGCCCAACGCACCGCGTATCTGAATCGCCTGGGAATTCGTGTGCTTCGGTTCACGAATGAGGAATTCCTCTCGAACCCGAACGAGGCTGTCCCCATCATTCTCGCGGCGCTTGAGAAGGAATAGGGGGAGTTCACCGGAGGCCTGCTACGGCAACGCACTGCCACCAACAGAACCCCTCCTGACCTCCCCTTTACAAAAGGGGAGGAACGCGGCCGGGTATATATACACTACACCTCTCCCCTTCTTCCTCCCCCTCTTTGCCAAAGAGGGGGTCGGGGGGAGTTCACCGGAAGCCTGCTACGGCAACGCACTGCCAGCTACAGAACCCCTTCTGGCCTCCCTCCCTCGCTACGCTCGGGACATGCTTTACAAAAGGGGAGGGACGCGGCCGGTTATGTATACACTACACTTCTCCCCTTCTTTGCCAAAGAGGGCCCCCCCCGATGAGTACATCGGGGGGGCAGGGAGTTCACCGGTGAGGCACCGAAGCAACAACAACCGCACGTCGGCACAAAGAAACCCCTCCTGTCCTCCCCTTTTCCAAAGGGGAGGGACGTGGCCGGTACCGCACACACGATCTGCCTCTCCTTCTCCTCTCCCCCTCTTTGCCAAAGAGGCAGGTCCGTGAATGCACTGCGCAGTGCCCTTCCCTCGAACCGTCTCCTAGCAACCGCTCACAAAACACCCGCGCACGCCCCGCACATGCAGGACGGGCGCGCCGTACGGGAGCGGTCATCGCCCCCGTACGGTCATCATCACTCTCCTTACCGCGATCCCCTACGGCGTCGTCGCCAGCCGCTCCAACTGCGGCGCCAGATCCTTCTGCGGGATCACCACCTCCACCAGCGCCGGCACCCCCTCGAGCGTGTCGATCTCGGCAAGCGCCTGCTCCAGCTCCTCGATCGTCTTCACCGTCCACCCCTGCGCCCCGAACGCCAGCGCCAACGCACGGTAGTCCCACTTCGGCAACAGGTCGAACGGCGCGAACGCTCCATCCGGCTTGAACGCGTCGATGTCCACGAACGCCTGCTCGATGGCGTAGGCGCGGTTGCTCATCACGAACACCACCGCGTTGCACTTCTGCATCGCCATGCTCGAAAGCTCCTGGCAGATCATCATGAACCCGCCGTCGCCGGCCACCACGTAGGGGCGCTTTCCCGTGGCCAGCGCCACACCCAGCGCACAGCCCGTCTCATGCCCCAGCGATCCCCACGCCGCCTGCGCCACGAAGCCGTTCGCCGGCAGCCCGAACAGATTGCCGAACACATACAGCGACGTGCTCTCCCCCAGCACCAGCACGCTGTTCTCCTCGCGGCCGTCGGACTTGATGAACCCGCTCAACACATCGTAGAACCGGTTGTACGTCAGCGTATCCGGATCGGGCGCCTCGTTCGCCGGCGGGTCCGGCGGCACCGCCGGCATCGCGTACGCCCGGGGCGGCGCCCCCGCGGCTCGATACTTCGCCACCAGCGCGTTCAGGAAATCCGGCAGCGTCACATCCTGATAGTACCCGTAGCCGATTCGCGTCTCCATGTCCGTCGATTCCACCATCCGCCCGAAGCGGGTCTTAGTGATATCCAGGTAGTCGTCCGTGATGATCGTCCCCAGCGCCACCGGGCAGTCGCTCGCGGCCATCACCGCGCGCGTGATCGCCGGCGATGCGGGCCCCGCGTACGTGCCGATGAACTGCCGCTGCGACTCATCCAGCACCGTCTTGCCCAGGCTGGTGGTGGTGAACGGCATGCCGCTCAAATCCACCAGCTCCTGCAGCAGACTCTGCAGCCCGAAGCGCTGGGCCTCCACGCCCGCCCAGATCACCGGCAGCGCGGCAGCCTGGATGCGCGCCCATGCCTCCGCCACCGCGGCGGCCAGCGAGTCGGGATCGCTCACCAGCGGAAGCGGTTCAAGCCGGCCCTCCGGCTCCGGACACGTCATGCTCCATACATCGTTCAATCCCGCCAGATAGATCGGCCTGCGATACGTCAGCATCGCCGTGATCGCGTCGTCGATCTGCGCGGGCGCCTCTTCCGCGCTGTCCAGAATCTCCGAGGCCACGGTCACGTGCTCGAACACATCGCGATCGGCCTCCAGATCGCCCGTGCTGTGATGGAACAACACCTGCCGGTGCCGCTCCAGCCAACGGTTGCTGTGCTTCGGGCTGGCGGAGATCACGACCACCGGCACGCGCTCCACGAACGATCCGGCCGTGCAGTTCAGCAGGCTGAACGTCCCCACGCCGTACTGCACGCAGGCCGCGCCGATCCCGCGCAGCCGAGCGTAGCCGTCGGCCGCGTAGCCGCTTCCCAGCTCGTTGATCGTGGCGATGCGCTCGATGCCCGGCGTCACGTCCAGCGTCTCCAGGAACGGCGACGCGTAGTCACCCGGCACCGCGAACAGGTGCTCCAGGCCGCACTGCTTCAGGCGCGTGATCAGGTATGAGGCAACCGTGGTCTGGCCCGGTGCCGAGGCCACGGCGGGCCCTGTGCTTTTGAGATATGCCATCGTTTACCCCACCTGGATTGGTTCGAGACAGTTGGGCGTCATGCTCGAAAGCGATGCGCCCGTTGCGGTACACGTCACGCAGCCCTCCAGATCGCCGCAGCCCGGGCACGGGTTCGGCAGCAACTGGTAGTTCGGGTCCGACACCCACGCCGGGCGCGTCATCCCGAAGAACTCCTCCAGCATCGACTCCGCCGTGTCCAGCGCCCCCTCCACCCATCCCTGCCCGTAGGAATAGGCCTCCCCCACGATGTAGATATCGCGGTCGGCCACCGGCTTGCGCATGCGGCACATGATCTCGTCCAGCCGGTAGCCCGCCTTCCACTCGTGCCAGCCGCCGCCGTACGGGTCGCCGCTCCAGTCGTGGTACACCGCGCTGTACGGCATCTCCACCTGCGGCACCGCGTGGATCTCCGCCATCTGCCGGTTGGCCACCTCCACCATCTGTGCCGTCGCGATGCTCTCCATCTCCGGCACGATATCCGCGTCGCTCACCCCCGGCTCGATGCACGCCGGGCGATGCCCCGCGAACGGCGCGCCGCGCTCCAGCCCCTTCCAGAACGGCACCGTGCTGATATCGTTGTAGCTGGCCATCAGCAGCGAGTTCATGAACGGCTCCCCGTTCGGCTGCTCGCACTCCGTGCCGAAGTAATACACCTGCCGCACCGGCAGGTCCGTCACCGAGCGCCCGGCCACCAGGCCCAGCGTTCGCCACCACGGCCGCTCGTAGGCCAGGAACAGCTTGAACGCGCTCTGGATCAGCACCGACTTCAGGTTGGCCTTCAGCCAGGGATCGTCGAAGAACGTGCTCTTGACGAGCTCCAGCGATCGCCGCGGCATCGCAAGGATCACCTTCTTCGCTCGCACCATCACCGGCTCCGCGTCCGGCACATCCTTCGTCTTCTTGCCGATCGTCTCGGTCGGGATGAACGTCAGCGTGTACGGATAATCGCCCGTGCCGATCTCGATCTCCGCCAGCCGGTGGTTCATGTGCACCCGCTCGCCGAGCGGCGTGATGCCGGGGAACAGATTGTTGAACTGCTCCACGAGCGTTATCGGGAGCTGGTCGTAACCGTCGCGCAGCGTCAGGAACTTCGTCGAGTCGGAGTACTCCGTCGCGGGCAGCTGCGTCACCGCGTTGGCGTTGGCCACATTGGCATCGTAGCCGCCGGCATCGCGCATGAACTGATAGCCCTCGTTGCTCAGCGCGTGGAACATCAGGTCCCAGAACCCATACTGCCAGAGCGGCTGCCCGTACGCCTTCACCTTCATCAGGTCGCACAGGCTCAGGTTCTGCATGTTCGGGAAGATGGAGTTCATCACCTGCACCTGCAGGTTCGTGGGGCCGAGGCCACGCTCGGACCACGCCAGGTTGTACGGCACCTTCTCCGGATCGGCCAGCTCGTGCAGCCGCAGGTGCTTGCCGCGCAGATAGAACAGATTGCAGTTCGAGCCGACCGGCTCCGGCGCGCCCATCGGGAAATCCTTCTTCGCCAGGCCCAGATGATCGATCAGGCTGGCCACCATGATATGCTGATCCGGGATGTAGCGCATCCCCCCCACCTCCGCTTTCACGTTGGGGAGACCGGGCATCGTGATGGTATACAATCGGCCACCGATACGGTTGCTGTACTCGAACAGGCCGATCGACTCGGCGCTCCCCCTGTCCTGTTGCAGACGCCAGGCGCTGTACGCGCCGGAGACGCCGCCGCCGACGACTGCGATATCGAGATCCATACGCAAAGCCTTCCTTGGGGCATTTCGCCCCCTTCGGGCACGCCGCTCCGCCCGTGGCATACCGGCCCCTCGGGGTGTGCCGCCCCGCAGGAGTCCCGGCCCAGGTTCGCCGCCGGCCGCAATCCGGCCCGGCGCGGCAGAGCATGCCGTGCCCAGTTCGTGATTGATGAACGCGAGGGAATTCGGGAGATGATTACGAGACCTCCTCCGGCTGGAGGACCGAAGGCGCGGCAATATACAAGGTTCGATCCTCACTCTGCCGCCGGATTGAGTTCCGCGCCTTTTCTCAGAACGCGTCTTAAAAGCCCGACTGCTGGTACTACAGGTCCAGATTGTCATCCCCGCGTAAGCGGGGATCCACGATGATGCTGGATGGATTCCCGCTTTCGCGGGAATGACAGTCGGCCAAGAATTACTATCGATGGCTTTGAACTGTCTTGGCGTCACTGTGAAGAAACGCTCTAAAGCATGTCCCGAGCGTAGCGAGGGAGGGAGGACAGGAGGGGTTCTGTTGGGGCAGTGCGTTGCCATAGCAGGCCCCCGGCGAACTCCCTGCCCCTCTTGATGTACTCATGGGGCCGGCCCCCTTCCTTCGCGATGCGAAGGACATGCTTGGGAAACAAGGAGGGACGCAGCCGGCATTTTCAACCAGGCCTCCCATCTCCTCCCTTGACCCCACCCCGACACCCAAACGCCGACGGGCACGCGTCCACGGAACAGAATCCTTGATATTGGGTCGTTTTGGGCGGTTGCGGCGGCGGAAGATGCACGGATAACGCAGGTTGAAGGCCGGATGCAGGCCCATCTGCTGCCTAACCGCGCGCATCCGGCACCCGATACGGCCATCGGGACCAGGGACCATCGCATTGCAGTTGTCGAAGAGTGAAAGAAAAACTCCCCGGTTGGGAACCTTTCGATGGCTGGGCTGGTATTCCCCTGTGAAGACGTCGGGGCACCAACTCCCGGCCTTCAAATTTGAAGCTGTGCAATCAGGGGTGAGTTGCGCAGCTTCTTTTTTTGTGCCCGGCCCATCTTCCCACTCTCGCCGCATGACACGCATAACGTCCCTCCCTGCATCCAGCGTCTCTTAACGCATGGCAATTCTATAGGTGACGGCACCACGGAGATTCTTCTCCCCATCGTTGCCCAAGAGGGGGAGGCCCCGATGAGTACATCGGGGGAGCAGGGAGTTCACCGGGAGACACCGAAGCAACAACAGCCGCGCTCCGGCACCAAGAAACCCCTCCTGACCTCCCCTTTGGCAAAGGGGAGGAACGCACAACGGGGAGTTCGGAAGCAGAGACGTTGGCCGCTCCGCACCGATCACACCTCGTCGCACGCGCGATCGCGCGTCATGGCATAGGCGATCGCGCGCAGCGGGCGTTCACGGCGGGCCGGCAACAACCGGTCATTGTCACAGCGATGCTATGATGCATACCATCCCGTGATGCATACCAATAGGAGAGGCTTTGTTGGTGGAGAGGTTCGTGCCGAGGCACGGGAGGAACATATCGTACGCGAAGGGGATTGTCAAGGGGGAAAGTGGGGGGCGAGGTTTTTCTGGAGGGGAGTTCGGGGGGCTCACCGTAAACGGCGAGCCCGGTACGGACCCGGGGTTACCAATGGCGGTGAGGCCGCGGATGCCGTGGTGAACTATGCCACCTCCTGCAACGCCTCAATCAAAGGCTTCAGGTCGAAGTACATTGCGCGATAGGGCTCGGCCGGGGGCAAGGACTCATCAGGGTCGGCGAATCGGAATCCGAGTTTCAGATAGAATCCCGAAGAGTCATAGGGTTCATCGGGATCGTACAGAGCATCCACCGTCACGAAACGGACCCCAACAGCAGGGCTCAATTCGGTCGCGACATATTCCAATGCCCATTCCAGCAATCGACGGCCGGCACCTTTCGCACGCGAGTCGGCCGCCAGCAGACCGACCTTCACGGCAGGCAGCGTGCGGTAGGGCACATCCTCGCTTGCACTCAGGAGATCACCCACGGTCAGCTTGTCCGCCAGCAACGTCACGTACCCCACCAGCAGACCATCATGCGTGATGACCCAGCACCGTCCGACATGCGCACGCACATCCCGTTCGATGCGTCCGCGTCTCCAGAACGTCACGAACTCGCCCCTTTTACAGCGAAACCCCTGGTCGGAGCAGGTCCGATCAGGGGTCCATTGCCATACATCGGCGTCGCGGAAGTTAACGTCCGCGTACTTTCCACGCTTTGCCATTGCTGCTGCGATTGCTCCGATGCCTCGTCGCGATGCGTTCAATGGTTGCTCTTGCGGCTTCGTTGGCAACGTAGCTGCCTGAATCGATAGCGGCAATCAGTTCCTTTGCTTCGCTTCCGGTCACCGGCTTCGATACTGTATGTTCGGGATACTTCATGGCTCATCTCTCGTTTACTTGCCAACACAGACGTTCATCTTCGTCGGATCATTGCCATGCCCAATTTACATCAAGTGATCCTACCACTCAAGCCCGTCCTGATCACGATTCGTCCGAGGAAGCCGCCCGCGCCTCTCAGCACCGCGCCGACTCACCGGAGACGTTTCAACCTCGCCGGGCGCCGATGTTCCCCGGGCCAGGGTGCGTGTGCAGGCGCCGTTGGGGCTGGGGGCTACGTAGACCGACTGCGGGAGAAAGGGGAGGAATAGCGAGGACAAACGCGTGCGGCAACAGGCATGGCAATCCTCGGGGATCAACGGCCCGACCGATCACAGCCTTGGGCACAACCCCAGGAGCACGAGCGTCACTACCCTACCCCCCAAAGGGGCCGACGGCCCGCGATATCGGCATGGACGCTTCCAGACACTCATACTGATATCGCCGCACTGTTGGCGCTGAAGAGGTTGGCCTCACCGACCGCCTGCGGCGAAGCCGCTGGAGAAGCCAAAACGGGAGAAGGGAGGGTAAGACGACCACAAGAGTAGACCATACGTTCCTATGCTTACCGTTTAGGGCGTGTGAGGTCTCTAAGAGAGTGCTATGTTTCACTTGGTGCAACAATTTGGAATTGCCCTATCGGTGAGGATTCATGATATAGAGGCAAGAACTCAAAAGACGTCACTGTGATCGTCGCAACCCTATCGAAGCTGCAACATCGGCAAGCATCTCTTATGGAACTCGTTCAAAAACAATGGGCACATCCTTCGGTTAAGCGCCTGCTGAAGCAAACCCATATGGATGATCCATTGATGGCAATAAGGCAGAAAGCTCAAGCTCTTGTCTCCACGGCTTATGAGCTGGGATGGAATGGTCCGCCGTTTAATCCTGTCAGCCTTGCCAAACTGCTTAATATTGCCGTTCTCCCGAACGACTCCATACTCGATGCACGTATTGTCCCCATCGACAATGACAATCTCCAGATCGAGTACAACCCACAACAGCGGTTATCTCGGATCAATTTTTCAATATCGCATGAGTTAGGGCACACTCTTTTTCCTGATTGCGCGGACGCAATAAGGAATCGAGTTCCAAAAAAAAGTCCGGCAGATTGGGAACTTGAGTTCCTGTGTGATGTTGCAGCTTCCGAGATCCTCCTCCCCTACTCAGTTTTTGCAAGCAGCGTTGAGACATGCGAAACAAGCTTGACAACGATGCTTGACTTAGCAGAACAATACAAGGCATCCCTAGAGGCCGTCTTTTTACGCTACGCAGAAGTTGAGACTCGCCCCTGTGCTATCCTGATCTCTACAGCCACGGACAAAAGCATCGGACAGCTGCATGTAGACTACGCAGCATGCTCGTCAGCATGGGCACCTCTGTTCACTAGTGGCATAGCAATCCCCCGTACTTCATCCGCATATGAATGCACGGCACCGGGATGGACATCTCATAAAACAACTGAAAATTGGGGCGCGTTTGGGGGACAGCAATTCCATAGCCAGAGCATCGGCTTAAGCCCGCTACGCAAGACAGGAATGCCGAGAGTCGGAACAGTTCTTGTGCCTGCAGACGAGCATAGTGATGTAGAACGCAACAGTATTGATTATGTGTTAGGAGATGCGACACAGCCCCGCGGAAGGGGCCCTTGCATCATAGCACAAGTCGTAAACACTGTTGCGGGACTGGGCACCGGCTTTGGGAAAGCAATGGCGACGGCGTGGCCTGAAACAGCAAGAGCGCTCAGGGAATGGAAGAGAGACGACGCAACATTTCGTCTGGGCGAATGCCAAAGACTTCAGATTGGTGAAGACACGTACGCTTTTCAAATGCTTGCGCAAGAAGGTCTTGCTCCTAGGGTAGGAGTCGCGACACTTCGGTATACGAGCTTGCGCCGTTGCCTCTCAGCTCTTTCCGAGTTTGCACAAGAGCTAGGCGCAACAGTTCACATGCCGAGAATCGGCGCCGGGCAAGCCAATGGGCGTTGGGACATTATTGAGGGGATGATCCGAGAAGAGCTGATTGTGCGAGGGATATCTGTTACTATCTACGACCTCCCAGGAACACGGATGGCACGCAACACCCTTACGCAGCCGTCCTTGTTTGAATCACAATGATCAAACATGAAAGAATCCATTATACTCCTTTTGAGCGGGGAGATCGGAGCAGGCAAGAGCACATTAGCTCGGCAGTTGCAATCCGACTTCGGATTTATCCAATGCTCAACTCGCCGCTTACTTGAGACCGCGACCAAAGGAGGCAAAGGCCGGCTCAGTTTGCAAGCACGTGGCGAGCGCCTCGATCGCGAGACACGAGGCGAATGGGTAGTGCGCGAGTTCCACAATGAATACTACGACACAGGAGATCTGACGCGTCGATATGTTGTAGACTCAATTCGCATCGAGGACCAAATAAATGCCTTTCGCGCTTCATTCGGACCTAGGGTAGTACATGTACACCTAATGGCTTCAAAGGAGGGACTAGAAGCCCGTTATTTTAAGCGTGGCTCCGAATCCAAAGGCCTTAAGGAATTAAGCGCCGAATATGTCAAAGCGAAAAGAAACAAAACCGAGCAGGGAGTCCCTGCACTTGCCGACATCGCCGACTTGGTAATTAATACTGAGCGCTGCCAAGAGCGTGATGTCGCCATAAAAGTCGCGTCATTCCTCGGCCTGCAGTCCAAAATCAATGATCGCCTTGTTGACGTAATTGTTGGCTGCGAGTATGGTTCCGAGGGAAAGGGCCAGATTGTTGGCTATCTCGCTCCTGAGTATGATGCGTTGGTACGGGTTGGGGGTCCAAACGCAGGGCATACCGTCTACGCTGAACCTGCCCCCCATGTCTTTCACTTGCTTCCCTCTGGAAGCGTCCGCGCTCCTTTCGCCAAGCTTATAATTGGCCCCGGAGCGGTCTTGAACGTTGACACCCTCCTTGCCGAAATCAATAAATACGCTATTGACCCGAAACGGGTATTGGTCGACGAGAACGCGACGATAATCACAAGGGACGACATAGAGGCGGAGGCACTATTAAGAAAGAGAATCGGATCCACTGCTCAGGGAGTTGGATCGGCAATGGCAAATAACATAATACGCCGCGGCGACTCCAGCAGTAAAAACAAAGCTAAGTTTCAGAAGGTCCTGCGCAGTTTTTTAGGGTCCGCATGTGACGAGTTTGAGCGCCTTTTCTCTAGTGGGCGTCGAATACTGGTTGAGGGGACGCAGGGCACAGCGTTAAGCCTGTACCATGGCCACTACCCCTATGTGACTGCTCGAGATACCACAGCGTGTGGTGTTCTATCCGAAGCCGGCATTGGCCCTGGCCGTCTCAATCGTGTCATTATGGTCACACGAACATACCCTATTCGAGTCCAGAGCCCTAACCGTGGCACGTCTGGCGCTTTCGATGGAGGAGAAATATCGTGGGATGTGATAGCTGAACGTTCGGGTCTTGATCTGGCGGAACTCGTGAAACGAGAGATTACGACAACGACAAAACGTCAGCGTCGGGTTGGCGAGTTCAGCTGGCACTTATACCGCCGTGCGTGTGAACTCAATTCCCCTACAGACATAGCACTGACATTCGTCGACTATCTTTCTGCCACGAACAAGAACGCTCGTCGCTTTGAGCAGCTCGAACCCAATACCATCGATTTCATTCAGGAATTGGAGTTGGTTGGTGGTGCAGATGTAAGCTTGATCAGCACTCGCTTCGAACATCGATGCATCATTGACCGCAGGAAATGGAGGCGTTCGTGAGCTTTGATTTACAGACTTTCATATTACGCAATCCACATTTATACCATCTCACGGACGCCGGCAACTTGATTGGCATCGTAGCTGACAAGCGTCTGATGAGTGCCGTTGCCATGATTGAGAGTCTCGCGCCCGATTCTGTAGGCTTACTCCGAACGAAGCGAGAAGCGCACGTACAACTCTCGGCGGGCTCGCGCTTTTACTCCATTCGGGATCAGCGCCCTATTTCAATGAAAGCGCTCGCCAAGTGTGTTAGCAACGACATTACACCGGAGCAGTACCTCTTCCTCTTAAATCAGCATGTATTCTTCTGGCCGTCGATCTCCCGGCTTGAACGACATTACCGTCGCTACCAACACGAACAACCCGTCATCATACGGATCTCTACCTCTGCTTTATTTGAACGCAACCCTGAGAAAGCCTTGTTCTCACGCATTAATTCCGGAGCAACTCGGGCGAACAGCTATTTGGGAGGCGTTGCTCCGGAACGCGGCTGGCATACATTTCTCATGGCCGAAGACTATCCTAGCACCATATCAAGCGTCGCAGAAGTGACTTTCAAAGGAGAATGCGCTCTCCCGGTCGCAATCGAGGTTGGAACGAGCCCTACCGGGTTATGGCAGCAAGTATTACTATAGGGCCAACAGCTGGGATATGCCGCGTTTGCGTAGAAATGTCCAACTCCATTGGTCAATAGCGAATGACACACTCATCTCCCGCAGCACAAAGACTACCTCGCTCGATCATTGAAGCTCGACAAAGCGCATCTATATGTCCATCACACGGTAGCGCTGCCCGGAGGCTACTCGGCAGCACACATGCTCATTCGATGGTCTAGGCTGCCAGGGCCAGCACAGTATAGCTGGTCCGCTCCATTACGCTCATCCCCTCTTCCTCACACCGCTCGATGCGGCGCAGCTCACCCACTACTATCCCCCCTCGCTCGGATTTAGCATGAGCATTCGAACGCTGAGCCCCGACACCCCAAACCTCTGCAACCCACCATCCCCAACACCTCACAACAACACACCCCCGAACAACCAGCATCGACGAACCCCTCGCGCCCCTCGCAATGCACCCCCGCGCAGTAGTAACAAATCCATACCCCCCGGGTTCCAGAACGCACAGCATGCATGCTCGGCAACAATTGTTCAACGTTCATCGTAAATATCACCCGCCATGAATACATGCTGGTATCGTTTGCCGTATGTCCTCTTTCTCGCGCTCGTACCGTCCCTCGTCGCTCATGCGCAGTCCACCGACCGGATCGAGCCGCGAAACAACCCGGACCCGGTGCGCTGGCGCAAGGTTTGGCAACAACGTGAAAGCACCGACATTCATTATTTATTGAGCATCGGCACCTGTCCCGATTTTGACCGGGATGGCATTCGCGAATTCTCCGTCGGCACGCTCTGGTTTGATGACAGCGGCAAAATCGTGAACGGCGAGCTCGTGTACCGCGGCGGCTCGAAGCTCTCGAACTCGCCGATGTTCCTCATCGAAGGCCAATCCATTCGAACGTGGGGCGATTTCCGAGGCGACGGGGATACATGCCTCGTCATGGAGCGTGAAATCACCGATACGGTTGCCGGTGCGAATCCGGGCGCCGTTGATGATTTGTCGATCTTTTCACTGGACCACTACGGCGCCCATGGAATCGATTCGCTGCCCATCGCAACGCTGGATTCCCGAACGTACACCCCCCGCGTCGGCCTGATATCCGCGTCGTGCCATGCCGTCGATCTGGACCGCGACGGCGCCGACGAGCTCATCGTCGTCGGGTACAAGATCTATCGCGGCGGCGCATACGAAGGGGCCACGGAGATATGGATCTATCACGGCGGGCCGGACTTCAACCTGGCGAGCCCCAGCATGATCCTGCGGGACGATCGCGACAACAACAACCCGAGTTATTCCTATGTGATTATCGACCGATGGGATGCCGACAGCCTTCCGGACATCGCGCTCGGCAACAGGTACGATCAGGACACGGCGATCACCTGCAAATTCTGGCTGAGAAGTCGCCAGCCCTGGACCCAATGGAAGACCGCCCACCGGCAGATCGACGACATCAGCCTTCGGGATGAATATTATGCCGATGATTTCGACGGTGACGGCCTTCTCGATATCGCCTTCTCCGCGACGGACGCATCCGACGGGCGCGTGCGGTTGTATCGATCGGGCGCGAAGGGGCCGCTCCCCTTTCGGTCGCTGGCCGTTGATTCCGCCGACATCACCTACTCCCATGAGGGAAGCGAACTCCGAGTCTTCGTTGCGGGCTATGCCGGCGACAGTGCCCACCGGTACGCATCGCTGGGCATTTGGGATTATGCGGGCCGCGTAAAGGAACCCCACGACGTCTGGTTTTTCGCCGGAGGGCCGAACGGTCCCGATCGTTTCTACGATGCCGCGTGGCCCGGAATCATTTTCAACAGCGCGTATCCAATCGGCGACGTCACCGGCGACGGTTGGGATGACGTGGCCGTGATGGAGCCTCTCTCCATCCCGATCACCAGGAGCTCGGTGTACGCCGGGGGCCCGTACATCCCGGAGAACGTAACAGCCGTCGGCCTTCGCGAAGTCGGCGTCGAGGGGAAGAGCGATGCCATCTCGGCCTGGCCGAATCCCGTGCGCGACGTTCTCCACATCGCGTGGCGGGGTGATCTCCAGCGAGCACCGTCGCGCATCGTCGTCCACGATCTTCTGGGCCGTACGGTCGACGCCGGAACCGTGGACCTGCGGACCGGGGAGATCCTCTGGCATTGCGACGGCGTGCCGGCCGGCGTATATGTCGTGGGCCTCTACAGCCTTGATGGCCGGCACATCGCATCCCTGCGGGTGGTGAAGGAGCAGGCCGGGGGGTGATGAAGGAGCAGGCCGGCGGTTCCTCCGCGACGGCCGGCGCCGCGCGCGATGTTACATCGAGCAGGGTCGTGCGTAGTTACCATGAGCACGCGAACGCCGATGCTCGGATTACGAACCCCGTCCCGACAGAAGAGGATCATCATGCGGAAGACCATCAGCCTGAACGTGCTCGACAACGTCGAGATCGCAACGCCCTGCACCGCACGCTGGGAGGAGATGGCCGGCAACGACCAGACTCGTTACTGCTCGCACTGCAGCCTGAACGTCTACAACCTCTCGGGGATGACGCGCCAGGAAGCAACCGACGTCATCGCCGGCGCCGAGGGGCGCGTCTGCATACGGCTCTATCGCCGCGCCGACGGCACCGTGCTGACGCAGGATTGCCCCACCGGCCTGCGCGCCGCCCGCGAACGCGCCGTGCGCTCCATCCGGAACATCGCCGCCACGGTCGCGGCGCTCTTTGCCGGGATCGCCGGCTTCGGCGCCAAACAGGCATGGGCGCAGGATGATTCGCCGCGCCATATCATGGGAGGCATGCGCCCCGTGCATGTCCAGCCGCAGCAGTCGGAGCCGAAGCGCGATACGATCCAGGCGCAGGACACGGCCGCGGTCGACGAATCGCGAACGTTGATCATGGGGCAGATGATGGTGGTGCCGGAGGAGGAGACGCAGGCCCGGGTGAAGACGGAGCCGGCAGCAGTCAGGCCCGCCGGGATCGATGCCGCGGCGCTCGCACCCCGCGCCGTCGAGCCGAGGATGCCCCGTCCGCTTCGGATCGGGCTGTTCGCGACGGAGCCGTCGACGATCGAGACACCGGATGCCGAACCGGATGAGGCGGAACCGATCTTCACGTCGGGCTTCGCGATGGGCGAGATGATGGTCGTCGATCGGCCTGCACCGCAGCCGGGGAACGCTGTGCCCGTCGACCGAACGCCGAACGACGAGCCCGTCTGCGATCCGGATGCCCCGGCGATCGACGATGTCGCAAGGCCGGGGATCGAGTAGCGGACGAGTTGTCCGGTTACGGCGAGCCGTCCGGTTACCGGCGAGCGATCGAGTAACCGGCGTGCACGGAAGACATACGGAAGAACAATCAACGGCCCCTCGGTGATGCACACCGGGGGGCCGTTACCGTTTGGGGGGCGGGTGGACCATTCCGAAGGGCGGCGGTGCCGGAGCGTAAGAGCCAGGAAGCAGATGCGTTGTCGACCCAGGCTACGCCGTCGCCCATAGGCTGCATTGTCGTCGATTGTCTCCCTCAGGTGGTGATCCCTCGGATTGGGACATATGTGCTCTTTCGGGACACGCGCATCCTCCATGATCACAGGCCGCCGCTCTGCGGCTTGGTTGATGTAAGAAGGCGCCCGTTGCTATAAATAGGTCACCGCTCCGCGGCTGAGAACCCGTCCGGTCCCAGCGTCGGAGACGCGACCTATCTATAGCCCTGCGTTGTCTTCCGGAAAATCGAGCGCCGTAGGTGCGACCTATCGGAATCCGGTACCGCTGGAGCCATGCAAACGGAGACACTACCCCGCGGGTATACGGTTGCCACGCCGACAGGAGTCGCCCGCGCCGTAAGGCCGTGATGCGCAATCCCGTCTGACAGACGGCGACGGCGCGGATCGACACACGCCGCAGCGTGCGCGCGCCGGACCCGCGTTGCCGGAGCGCGGTGTGCGGCGTAGCTTGGCCCCTTCTTGCCGTGCCCTGGCCCCTTCTC
Source organism: uncultured Alphaproteobacteria bacterium (assembly GCA_964549365.1). Classification (GTDB taxonomy): domain Bacteria; phylum Bacteroidota; class Ignavibacteria; order OLB7; family OLB7; genus JAFDZV01. The sequence goes on along the minus strand of CAZJYH010000013.1, from coordinate 4,574 downwards.
ACCGTGCCTCGGGCCACCCCGCCGCGCCCGCATCGAGACCGCTCGTGCGCGCGCTTCCAAATCGACAGAACGTCATGAACCTTTCGAACATCTCCCTACGCCGCATCACGTCGTGCACGGCGGCAGTGCTGCTGACGCTGCTCGCCGCCTGTTCCTCGGACTCCCCCACCGGCACAACGGACCCCACCATCATATTCGCGCGCATCGACGCGAACCCGAACAACGTGGTGAGCGCCGTCGTGTCTGCCCAGCTGCGCGATGCGCGGTCGGTCTATGTGGAGTATGGCACGGACTCGACGCTCAGCGAACGCACGCCCGACGTGGCGGCCACCGGCGGGAACGTCGTGATCCCGGTCCTCGGCCTGAAGGCCTCCACCGCGTACCTGATGCGCGTGGTGGCAACTGCGCCCGGGGCGATCACCCGCGGCGCCATCACGGCGTTCCGAACCGGCGATCTCCCGGCCGACATCCCGCCGTTCAGCATCACGGCGACGGGGGCCCCCTCCCCGGGCTACGTCATGTTCGGCACCTCCGCTGGGGACACGGCGCTGGGCGGCTTCTACGCGCTCATCGTCGACAACGCCGGCACGATCGTCTGGTATCGCCGGTTCGCCACGCAGGTCACGGACTTTCAGCGGCAGCCGAACGGGCACTTCACGGTCTTCAGCTCGTTGAGCGGGGCCCCGCGGCATTTCTACGAATTGGATGGCCTTGCGAACGTGGTGGGCGAATATTCAGCGGCGGGGAACATCGAGACCGGCGCGCACGAGCTGCGGCTGGTGCCGGGGGGCGGCTTCGCGCTCTTCGGGATCCGCGACTCGATGATGGATCTCACGGCGATCGGCGGCCCCGCATCGGCGCCGGTGCAGGGAACCGTCGTGGAGTATCACCGGCCGGCCGGCGGCGTGCTCCTCTGGTCCGCGTTCGATCACATGGCCATCGACGAGGCCGCGCCGGATATCCCCGTGGTCACCGCACGGTACGACCCCTGGCACGCGAACGCGATGGACATCGACGCCGACGGCAATCTCCTCGTCTCCTTCCGCAACAACGACGGCATCGTGAAGATCGATGCTTCAACCGGCGCGGTGCTCTGGCGGATGGGGGGCAGGCGCAATCAGTTCGCGTTCCTCAACGATCCCCTCGGCGGCTTCTCGCACCAGCACGGCGTGCGGCGCCTGCCGAACGGCAACATCATCCTCTTCGACAACGGCAACCTCCACACCCCGCCGGTGAGCCGCGCGGTGGAGTACCGGGTGGACGAGACCGTGCACACCGCGCAGATGGTCTGGGAGTATCGCCACACGCCCCCCATCTTCTCGCTCGCGCTCGGCTTCGCGCAGCGCCTGGCCGACGGCCACACCCTCATCTGCTACGGCTTCACCGGCCGCGCCGTCGAGGTGGACGCCGCGAACGTACCCCAGTGGGAGCTGGCCCTGAAGCCCGGCCCATACTTCATCTACCGCGCGCTGCGCATCGCGTCGTTGTATTGATGCGAGCGGGCGTTTGAACGGTGTGCGGGTCGGTGGTTGCACACTGATAGGCCGCACCTACGGCGCTATTGGCAAAGATATACTTGACGTCAGCACAGGATCGTGAGAGCCGAGCGGCGAGCCCCTCCTAACCTCCCTCCCTCGCTACGCTCGGGACATGCTTTAGAAAAGGAGAGGAACGCATACACGATCTTCCTCCCCCTCTTTTCCAAAGAGGGGGTTGGGGGGAGTTTATCGGGCGGGCAGGACGTTCGCCCGAAAGCAGCACTGAGCCACATTACTATCAGGAGAACCCCTCCTGACCTCCCCTTTAGAAAAGGGGAGGGACGCACACAGGATCTTACTCTCCGTTTCTTCTCCCTCTCTTTCCGAAGAGGGGGCCGGGGGGAGTTCACATGGTGCCCAAGCATATGGTTGCCTTTGAACGTTGTGCGGGAAAGACCACCGCGGCGATGATGCAATGGGCAAACAACGTATCAGCCGAACGGATACCCCCCGCGACCGCCGAGGATGCGGGCAAGCAATCCATCGGCAATCTCAGGCCGTGCATGCCGAACCCCATGATTGAAGGAGTGCCATGAACGATATCATCATCGACGCGTTCCGTCATAATGCGTGGGCAACCAGGATGCTCATCGAAGCCTGCCGCGATCTCTCCTCCGAGCAGTTGGCGCGCCCCGCACGGGGCTTCGGCAGCATGCTCGCGACGTTCAATCACATCGTTTCCTCGGATGCCGCATATGCCGCGCAGCTCGGCGCCGTGCGCCCCGCGTGGGCGAGCGATGGGAACCAGGCCCCCGATCTCGATCGGCTTGCCGCGCGCGTCGAGGAGACCGAGCAATTGTGGGAGCGGCTCTTGGGCACACCGGTCGACGCCGAGCGGCTGCTCCTCCTCGAAGAGGGCGCGTACGAGGTTCACGCGGGTGTGGTGGTGGCGCAGGCGCTGCATCATGCGAACGTCCATCGCGAGCAGATCCGCGCAAGCCTCGCGGAACTGGGAGTGAGGCCGCCGGACCTGCAGCCCTGGGCCTATGCCGATGCAACCGGGCGCGGGCGCTGGAGGCATGTTCGCGACGCTTGATCGTCCCTCCCCACACCGTTCGGAACGGCATCGGTGTGGTATGTTTGCGGTGCTGGACAGCAGGCCCACACCCGGACGCGCGGGAGTTCGAAGAGGCCGGGCGGCGGCTGCCGAGCAACGGGCGCTCGCTCGAGGAGTTGCAGCGCGAGCTGGCGAGCAAGCCGCCGGAACCGACGAGCGGCGGGCAGGCAGGGGCCGAATAATCGTCGGCGACACCGCTCGCGGCCGAGCGCCGGAACCATTGGACGAACTCACGGGGCGGCAGCGGACGAGGGGACTGGGTACGACAGGGCGACACGATGACAGATACCGAACCACGCGTAACGATTCACATGGCGGCGAGCCTCGACGGCTTCATCGCCCGAAAGGACGGGCGCGTCGACTGGCTCGAAACCTCGGACGAATTCGCCGACGGCGACACATTGGATCCGGAATTCGCCGAGGCATTCCTCCAGACCATCGACTGCTACGTCATGGGGTCGCGCACCTACGAGACCGCGTTGAACTTCGAGGCCAACGGGTTCGGGTGGGCATACGGCGACAAACCCGTGTTCGTCCTCACCAGCCGCACTCTGCCGCGAACCCGGGATACCGTCGACTTCTACTCCGGCGATCTCGCACGCCTTGTGAACGAGCGCCTGCGCCCCATGTTCCGCAGCATCTGGTTTGTCGGCGGCGGCCGGGTTTCCGGCGAATGCCTTCGCCGGGGACTGGCCGACGAAGTTCGCTATTCGATCCTGCCGATCCTGATCGGCGATGGGATACCGTTCTTCGAGAAGCTCGAGGGCGACGTCCCGCTCCATCTGGCGCAGGTCACCGCCTACAAAAGCGGCACCGTGGAGCTTCGCTACGAGGTGCGCGGGCGTCGCGACGAGACGCGGAGCGCCACCTGACAACCTTCCGTCGACAACGGGTTGCTACAGACGTCAACGGATAGCGTCCCCGGACACATGCGCCGGCTCACGGCCGCTGCACTGGCGGGATGGACGCCATGAGACGGCCCACGTCAGGGCACGGACAAGTCGACACCCCGAACCACGGAGACTCCGATGAGAACGCCCACGATCACCGAACACCTCGCGCCGGCATGAGGGATGTGACCAGAACGATCGAGGCCGTGTGGAGGATCGAGTCCACCCGGCTCATCGCCGCGATCGCGCGCGTCACCCGCGACGTCGGCGTCGCCGAGGAGCTGGCGCAGGACGCCTTCGTGACCGCGCTCGAGCTCTGGCCCAAAGAGGGGATCCCCACGAATCCCGGAGCCTGGCTGATGAAGGCGGCGAAGCGGCGCGCCATCGACTGGCTGCGGCGCGGCCGGATGCTGGCCCAAAAGCACGGGGAGATCGCCCGCGAGCTCGAACGGGAACAGCAGCAGCTCGGCGACGCGCTCGAGGAAGCGCTGGATCAGGTGATCGACGACGACGTGCTCCGGCTCATGTTCACCGCGTGCCATCCGGTGCTTCCGATGGAGGGACGCATCGCGCTGGCGTTACGGCTGCTCGGCGGCCTCACGACCGCGGAGATCGCCCGCGCCTGGCTGGTCCCCGAGAAGACGATGGGGCAGCGGATCTTTCGCGCCAAGAAGAAGCTCGCCGAAGCCGGCGTCCCCTTCGAGACCCCGTCCGGCGACGAGCTGCGCCGCAGAATGGAATCGGTGCTGCTGGTGGTCTACCTCATCTTCAACGAGGGATACGCCGCGACATCGGGAGAGGAGTGGATGCGGGCCACGCTCTCGGAGGAGGCGCTGCGCCTCGGCCGCATCCTGGCGGGGCTTCTCCCCGAGGAGTCCGAAGTGCACGCGCTTCTTGCGTTGATGGAGCTGGGGGCGTCGCGCACCGCCGCGCGTCGGGGAAAGGACGGCGAGGCGGTGCTGCTGCCGGACCAGAACCGATCGCTGTGGGACCACCTGCAGATCCAGCGTGGGATGAACGCGCTCGAACGCGCGCAGGCCCTGGGCGGCGGCGGGAAATCCTACGCGCTGCAGGCGGCCATCGCCGCGT